>JAOZKP010000060.1:0-5352 GCA_029935295.1 bacterium
GCCCTAAATTTTTAATGGTTATTTCTAGCACACTAGCCGGCAATTAGCAAGATTGCGGGCAAAGCCGAAATCAGCCTAAAATATTGACAATCAGACAGGGTTTTGCTATTAGGGAGCCCGTTATTTATTTGTTTTAGTGTTAATCTCTTTTAGTTGAAGACGGATTCTAAGAATATATGGACGTTAAGGATCAATATACGCTGGTGCTTTTTCGCACCGGAAATGGTGTGCACCGCAAATTGGTAATCCCGGTTAAACAGGCGAAATGGGTTACGATGCTGGTGGCCCCGGCTGTAGCTGCTCTGTTTCTCGGGGCGTTGGCAGCGATATCCCTCTACCTGGTAAATTTGCATAATATAAATGATTACGGCAAACTCGCCCAGAAAAACCGTGAGCTCGAAAAACAGGTAAGTTTTTTCTCACAACGAATGACCGATTTGCAGGATCGTTTCGCCAGTCTGCAGGAGAGTAATGCCCGGGTCAAGGTGATGGCTAATCTGGCCGTGATGCCCGGTGCTGTCGGCACTGTAAGTCTTGGCGGCCCCGATCCTTTAGCCGCGGAGTTGACGGTTTCGAGTATTGATGCTGAGCGCAAGTTGCAACTTGCTGAAATGCATCGCGAACTGCAGCGTTTGGAGATCGGCTTTGCCCGGGAAGAGGGTGAACTGAAACAGTTAAGCACTCATCTCAAAGAGCAGCAGACTCTGCTTAATTTTACCCCTTCAGTCTGGCCGGTAAGAGGTTGGATCAGTTCGCATTTTGGTTATCGGGTATCACCATTTACCGGTCGCCGGGTGATGCATAAAGGTCTCGATATTGTTAATCGTAAAGGAACACCGGTGATAGTTACGGCTGATGGCCGGGTGGTGTTTGCCGGTTATAAACATGGTTATGGTAAAATGGTTATAGTTGATCACGGTTTGGGTAAGTTGACCAAGTATGGTCATTTGTCAAAGATTTCTGTGCATAGTGGTGATTTGTTGACCCGGGGCCAGGGGTTGGGTAAGGTTGGCAGTACCGGGCGCAGTACCGGGCCCCATCTGCATTACGAGGTTGTCGTAAATGGCAAAGCAGTAGATCCGGTTGATTATCTGTTAGATTGATATTCCCACAATTCGGCTTAAATTCTATGGTCCTCGTAGAACGTCATCCGACGTCTTTTTGCGGGGGCTTTTTTATTTTCTTAAGAGGTTAAAAGTTTTATGGCTAATTTTTTACAGGCAATTTTCGGAAGTAAGAATGATCGTGAAATCAAATCGATGCAGCCGCTGGTGGAGCGGGTTAATCTTGAAGAAGAAGCCCTGAAGTCACTTTCTGATGAGCAGTTGCGGGCCAAAACTGAAGAGTTCAAGGCACGTTTCGCTGACGGTACCGCTGACCTTGATGATCTTCTGCCGGAAGCCTTTGCCGTAGTCCGCGAGGCTGCGATCAGAACTTTGGGGATGCGCCACTTTGATTCACAGATTATCGGTGGTGTCGTTCTCCATACCGGGAAAATTGCTGAGATGAAAACCGGTGAAGGTAAGACCCTGGCGGCGACTTTACCGGTCTATCTCAACGCCCTGACCGGTAAAGGAGTGCATGTTGTAACCGTCAATGACTATCTTGCTCGGCGTGATGCGGCCTGGATGGGTAAGGTCTATGAATTTCTAGGAATGACGGTCGGGGTCATCTTGAATGACCTTGATGATCAGGAGCGGCAGGCAGCTTACGGTTCGGATATTACCTACGGAACCAATAATGAATTCGGTTTCGATTATCTGCGCGATAATATGAAGTTTTCGCTTGACGATTATGTGCAGCGGCCGCTCCACTATGCGATTGTCGATGAAGTTGACAGTATTCTTATCGATGAGGCGCGAACGCCTCTGATTATCTCCGGGGCTACCGATGATAGTACAGAAAAATACTATATAATTGATAAAGCCCTGCGAAAACTGGTGCAGAAAAATCAGGCTCTGGATGAACCGACTGATTATGAGCTTGATGAGAAGAGCCGTTCGGTAACCCTGACCGAAGCCGGGGTTGCCAATGTCGAAGAACTTATGAAAGTTGACAATCTTTATGAGCCGGCTCAGATTGAAACCCTGCACCATGTTAATCAGGCTTTGAAAGCCCATGTCCTTTTTAAGCGGGATGTCGATTATGTTGTTAAGGAAGATAAGGTAATTATCGTCGATGAGTTTACCGGGCGTTTGATGGACGGCCGGCGCTACAGTGACGGCCTGCACCAGGCGCTGGAAGCCAAAGAAGGCGCAAAAATTGAGCGTGAAAATCAGACTTTAGCGGCAGTAACTTTCCAGAACTATTTCAGGATGTATGAAAAACTGGCGGGCATGACCGGAACTGCTGATACCGAAGCGGTCGAGTTTACCCAGACCTACAACCTCTCGGTGGTGGTTGTGCCGACGAATGAGCCGATGATCCGTATCGATAATCCGGACGTTATCTTTAAAACCGGTAAAGAGAAATATGCTGCCGTGGTTGAAGAGATTATCGCCCGGTATGAAGCTGGCCAGCCGGTACTGGTGGGTACAATTTCAATTGAAGATTCTGAATATCTGGGCAAGGTTTTAAAAAAACGCGGGGTTAAACATGAAGTTTTAAATGCCAAATTCCATGAGAAAGAGGCGGAAATTATCTCTCAGGCCGGTCGTAAATGTGCGGTGACAATTGCTACCAACATGGCGGGTCGGGGGACCGATATTGTTCTCGGGGGTAACCCGGAAATGATGGCCAAAGCCAAGCTGAATGATGAAATGACCCTCGAAGAACGGGAAGAGGTGATTGCTAAATTCAAAGTCCAGTGTGATGCTGAACGGGAGGAGGCTCTTGCCGCCGGAGGTTTGCACATTCTCGGTACCGAACGTCATGAGAGTCGCCGGATTGATAACCAGCTGCGGGGTCGTTCCGGGCGTCAGGGCGATCCGGGTTCATCCCGTTTTTTCCTCAGTTTAGAAGATGATCTGATGCGGATTTTCGGATCTGAACGAATTGCCAAGGTGATGGATACTCTCGGTATCGAAGAGGGCGAACCGATTGAGCACAAGATGATCTCTAAGGCGATTGAAAATGCTCAGCGCCGGGTTGAGGGCCATAACTTTGATATTCGGAAACAGTTGCTGGAATATGATGATGTTATGAACCAGCAGCGCGAAACCGTCTATGGTTTGCGGCGTGAAGTTCTCGGCAATGATAATTTGCGTGGCCTGGTTATTGATTATGCAGACGATGTGGTTGAAGAGATGCTCGAAGCTGCAACCGGCAAATCCCGCAATACCGCTGAATGGGATTATGACTCATTGACTGTTGGTCTGCATCGGACTTTTTCCCTGCCGGTCGATTTTTCTCCGGAGTCAGAGCTGGCGCTGATTGACAACGAAGAGAGTTTGTGCGCTCGCCTGCAGGAATTAGTGCGGGAGAATTACAGCGCCCGCGAAAAAGATATGGGGGTTGAAACCCTGCGTCAACTCGAGAAAATTATTCTCCTACATACCATCGACAGTCTCTGGAAGGATCATCTCTACGCAATCGACCAGTTGAAAGAGGGTATCGGCCTGCGCGGTTACGCCCAGCAGGACCCTTTGCGGGCCTATCAGCGTGAAGGTTTTGATATGTTTGCCGAGATGATCGAACGCATCAAAGAAGATGTTATCGGCCAGCTTTTCCATGTTCAGGTAACCCGGGAAGAGGAAGTCGAGGAGCTTGATCAGCAAGCCCGGCAGGAGACTGAATTTGTTCTCTCCCGCGGTCAGGGCGAAGGGGCGAAACAGAAACCGGTAGTTGCCGGCCAGAAAATCGGCCGCAATGAACCCTGCCCCTGCGGTAGCGGCAAGAAATACAAAAAGTGCTGCGGTAAATAATGGCGTCGTAAAAAGTTCCGGTACCGTTCTCCGCAGAGCGGGGACATTGCTTTAGCTTTGTCCCCATTAAAGAGGGCGAAGCAAAGTTTGCGACTTCTCGATGCTACTTTATGGTTATAAATCTGGAGCCTAAATGTCTGAAAATATAAAAATCTGTTCCGGTTTTCGTTTCGCCGGGGTGCATTGCGGTTTGAAAGCGGATTCAGCTTTGGACTTAGCTCTGCTGTTGAGTGATTGTCCGGCAACCGCCGCGGCAGTGTTCACAAAAAACCGTTTCCCGGCGGCCCCGGTTATTTACGGCCGGAAACAGCTTGCTGCCGGTGAGAAGATTCAGGCGGTCTTGATTAATAGCGGCAACGCCAATGCCTGTACCGGACATCAGGGTGAGGTCGATGTCGCCGCAGTAGCTGAGGTTCTCGCGGTCACCTTGGAACTTCCGCGGCCGCGGATTTTTATCTCTTCGACCGGGGTTATCGGCGAGCCTTTGCCGGTTACTACCATCTTGAACGGGGTTGGTCTGCTGGTCGCTGATCTTGATGAAGTTCGGACTGACAATGCGTCTCTGCATCGGGCGGCACAGGCAATTATGACGACCGATAAGAGTCCGAAAATTGCTGGCGTTGAGGTTCAAACTAGTCAGGGGGTAATAACTCTGACCGGGATTGCCAAGGGTGCGGGTATGATTCATCCGAATATGGCAACCATGCTGGCCTATATTCTGACTGATGTCGAGGTTGAAGCGGAAATTCTTGCGGCAATGTTGAAACGGGTAGTTGGTAAGAGTTTTAACCGGATCAGTGTTGATGGTGACATGAGTACAAATGATACGGTTCTGGCTCTGGCTAACGGGGTCTCCGGCTGTGCACTGTCCAGTGCCGCAGATCTTGAAATGTTAGAGGCTGGTCTGCTGCAAGTTGCCCGAGATCTCGCCTATATGATTGTTAAAGATGGTGAAGGGGCAACGAAAGTCGTTACAATTAAGGTTGTCGGGGCGGCTGATGCGGTCTCGGCGGAAAAAGTTTGTCGGGCGATTGCAAATTCAGCTCTGGTTAAAACCGCATTTTTTGGTCAGGATGCCAATTGGGGCCGGATTATTGCGGCGGTGGGTTATGCCGGGGTTGAACTTAAACCGGAGTTGGTTAACATCAGTTTTGATCAGATAAGGGTTGTCAGTAACGGCCTGCGGGACCCTGATTATTTGGAAGAGGATGGTGCTGCCGTTTTGCGAAAACCGGAATTTTCGGTAAAAATTGACCTGCAATCTGGTGAAGATGAGTTCACAGTATTAACTTCTGATCTCACGCATGAGTATGTCTCGATTAACGCCGATTACCGGAGTTGATAGAATATATTCCTAAATAAAAGTCTGACCGGGTTTCTTCGTGTTAGTATAGTTATTGCTTTGTCCTATAGAATGTGTAACTTTAGCGTGTCACCATAAAGCTATAACAAATGGTGTCGAATATTGCTTCGCCCTCATATACGGGGT
>JAOZKP010000060.1:5452-12406 GCA_029935295.1 bacterium
ACCATAAAGCTATAACAAATGGTGTCGAATATTGCTTCGCCCTCATATACGGGGTCAAAGCTGGGGTGCTGACGCACCTTGTGCCAGCAATGACCCCAATCATGACAGTTTGTGAGATGTAGCTGAATAGTTAAGGTCATTTATTTGCGGGCAACGTCCGCATTAGACTTATTAAAGGAGAGTTATCGCGATGAAGAATTATACAAACTATGCCCATTATGCCTGCCTGCATGCCCGGAACCTTCCCGAAAAAATCTGTCTGATCGAACGCACCCCGGCAACCGGGGAGCGGCGTACGTTTACCTGGAGCGCTTTTAACGAAGCCATTAACCGGGTCGCCAACTATCTCAGTAAAGAGCTTGATGTTAAGAGTGGCGACTATGTTATGCATCTGCAGAACAACAGTCTTGAGTGGCTGGTGAGTTATTATGCCATCATTAAACTCGGGGCGGTCGTGGTGCCGCTCAATTTTCGTTTTGTCGGCATTGATGTTAAGTACGCGGCTGATGTTTGTGACCCTAAAGTCTTTATCTTCGGGTCAGAATTTCTGCCGGTAGTTGAATCCGTACGCGCCGAGTTACCAACTGTTAAAAGTTATATTTGTGTCGGCGATAAAATTGGTGCCGATATGACCGACTTCACCGTTCTGAAAGAGTACGCTGATACCGCTGAAGCTCTGGTTGAGGTTGAATCTGATGCCAATCTGGCGATGATGTTTACCTCCGGCACCACCGGCAAGCCGAAACCAGTTCTTCATACCCATTTCTCAATCAACAGTACTGCTATCGGAAATGGGATGACCTATTTTGTCGGGAAAAATGATAACTATCTTCTGTTTCTGCCTCTCTACCACAGCGGTACAATGTTTCTCTGGGCACCTTTCTATGCGACTGGCGCCACCGGTACGATTCTGCGTGACCTGAAAGATCCGAAATGGATTATTGAAGCTATAGCGGAAGAGAAAGCGACTGATGTTCTCTTTGTCGTGCCGATTGCAATTGCTATTTTGAATGCGATTGCCAAGGGTGACATTAAACTTGAAGATTATGATCTTTCATCCTGGAAATATATGGAGATCGGAGCCCAGCCGGTACCTTTTGATGTAATGAAACGTCTGGTTGATATTCTGCCGTGTCAGGTTTCAAATATCTACGGTATTACTGAAGGCGGTGGTGGCGGAACCTTTAATCTCTATCCAGATGAAGTCCTGGAGCGGCCCGGCTCGATTGGTAAGCCGACCTTCGGGGTCGAAGCCTGTTTGGTCGATTTTGAAGGCAAAGAAGTTGCGCCGGAAGCGGTTGGTGAGCTGACATTCAGGACCCCGCGAATGATGACGGCTTATTTCGGAAACCCGGAGATGACGGCCGCAACCCTGAAAGACGGCTGGCTCTATACCGGTGATCTGCTGAAAACTGATGCTGATGGTTACTACTATATTGTCGATCGGAAAAAAGATATGATTACCAGCGGCGGCGAGAATATCTTTCCGGTTGAGATCGAGGATGCCTTGATGGAACATCCTGACATTGATGATGTTGCCTGTATCGGGGCGCCGGATGAACGTCTGGTTGAAGTTGTGATGGCGATTATTCAAGTGAAAGAGGGCAAGGCATTAACTGAAGAGGCCCTGCTTGAATTTGCCAAAACTAAACTGGCGACCTATAAACTGCCGCGGGTGGTTAAGTTTGCTGAGGTTATGCGTAATCCGACCGGAAAGTTGATGAAACCTCAGATGCGGGAGAAATTTACCGGCCGAAAAGAGGCTTTTCAGAGTCTGGTTTAATAAAACCTGAGAAAAACTAACTAAAAAAGCAGGGGCGCATTTTGCGCCCCTGCTTTTTTAGTTTTACGGTCGGAATCAGGAAATCAGGGTCAGGCTTGACAAAAGGGTATTCATAGGCTTTATTCTCCAGCCAAGATTGGGGTCATTGCTGGTACAAGGTGCGTCAGCACCCCAGCTTTGACCCCGTTTATGAGGGCAAAGCGATGTTCGATACCATTTGTCATAGCTTTATGGTGACACGCTGAATCGTTACACTTTTTTTAATGAGCAATCAGCTTACGATCTTCTGGAAAAGAAAATTCCGGGTCGGTATTGGTCGTATGACAGTTAATGCAGATACCGGCGTTGATTGTGTTCTTGTAAGGGCCTTCCGGGTTTTTGATGTGATCCCGTGCGGGTCCGTGACATTCTTCGCACTGCACGTTAAATAGGTGCGGGGTTTTTGAAGGTGAGCTAAAACCTTTTTTACCGTGCTCTTCGCTACCGGTTGAGTGGCAGGGGAGGCAGTCCGGGCAGAAATCCTTGCATTTCTTCTGCAGCGTGGCATAGGCAGAAGCATGCCGGGTTTTTTTCCACGAGGTAGTGATCTCCGAGTGGCAGCTTACGCACTTGGTATTGCCGACATAGGGAGTTTCGGTGGCAACTGCCGGATCGGTTTTCTCAGACTTGCTGTTTTCAATTTTAATGTAGTGCTGCCGGAGCCAGGCTTCGTGCTGATCCACCAGTTCAACTATCTTCTTGTCGGCGGAATAGGTCTCTTTATTGATGGATAAGAGTTTATTGTCAGTGGCCTTCGCCGTGGCAAAATCCCAGTCCAGGTAGCCAATGGTTTTTCCATGATTATTATTCTTGATAATCATGCAGTTATTGATGACTTCATTTTTACGTAGCACTCCGCGTTGCGTACCCAGAATAGCGATATCAATTCCGCTGGCAGTACGCAGGAAATGCCGGGCGCGTTTATCTGAAAAATGGAGTACTGCTATTGCCAGATCATGCGGTATCTTGAGGAGCTGATTCAGGCTTGAAAGTGGGTCTTCGACTTTGAGCCCGTGGATTGCTTTTCTTTCAAGTTTCTTATCGATAATGGAAGTAATCAGAATCTTTTTACCGTCTATTTCGATGATCTTATGGGTTCTGAATCCGGGGATAAGTGCACCTTTAAGATTGCCGCAGATGATTGCACTCTGATCGGTATAATCTTTCAGGGCGAGCATCATATTGCGGCCGTAAATCAACTCCTGGGCGCCGGGAGTAAAGATGTCGGTACCCATCATATCGTAACCTTCAAGTGCGGTTTTCAGTACTTGATTTTTTATGCCAAAGTCATTTTTCATGGTTCTTCGGGTCAGGTTGCCGCAGTTGATAAAAATAGATCTCTCTTTACCGGCCTCCTGACGCAGTTCATCAACAACAGTTTTTTGGCGAGCCAGACCGCCCGCCTGTTTTTTGTGTCAGCCGCAAAGTTTGACATAGCCGGAGAGAGAGCCTATATAGATCAACCGAAAACTGTTATCTGCGGCCTGACTGCTGGTTGGGGTCAGCAGGAGGCCAAATAGAAGTGCAATGACAGTCAGCAATTGTAAACAATTATCAGTTTTCATATTTACATAATCCTGCGGGTCGTTAGTGAGTATTCGATTGTATTGCTTTAGTTTTTCAGGTGACGGGTATAGTTTAATTCATATATGACCATCAAAGTAGAGATTAATTGAATGGTTGAAATTTATCAAGTTAAAACTGGCCAGAGTTATAAATTTTTAGTGATTGACAGGTGATTTTCGTTTCTTTGATAAAAGAAAATATTTTGTTAAGGCCGCTTATTTCTGGGGCGCATCTGTGACGAGATCTGTAAGGCTTAAAATTATTGTGAGAAGTTGAAATTGGAAAATATTGTTATCAAAGGGGCCCGGGAGCATAATCTGAAAAATGTTGACCTGGTTATCCCCCGGCACCAGTTTGTGGTGATCACCGGTCTTTCCGGTTCCGGCAAATCGTCGTTGGCTTTTGATACGGTTTATGCTGAAGGGCAGAGACGTTATGTAGAATCGCTCTCATCTTACGCGCGCCAGTTTCTGCAGCTGATGGAAAAGCCGGATGTTGATGAAATTACAGGGCTCTCACCGGCGATCTCAATTGAACAGAAGCGGGTTTCCCATAACCCGCGTTCAACCGTCGGTACGGTGACCGAAATTTATGATTATCTGCGTCTGCTATATGCCCGGGTCGGTACCGCTTATTGTGAGAAATGTGGTAAGCCGATCGCTTCACAGAGTGTCGATCAAATTGCCGATGTGATTTTCGAGCAGCCCGCCGGCAGCCGCCTGCTGATTATGGCGCCGTTAATCCGGCGGCGCAAGGGTGAATATCGCAAGCTTTTCGTTGACCTTTTAAGCCAGGGTTTTCTTCGGGTTGAAGTTGACGGTGAAATATATCGCTTGGATGAGCCGCCGACACTTGAGCGGAACTCTTTTCATGACATCCTGCTGGTAGTTGATCGGCTGGTCGTAAACGACGAAAGTCGGGGCCGCCTTGTCGACTCTCTGGAGTTGGCTTTGGCCAAGGCTGATGATCTTGTGACAGTGCAGGTGGTCGGCGCTGAGCGTTTGCTTTTTTCCGGGCGCCTGGCCTGCAGTGACTGCGGCATAAGTTTTGTCGAATTGTCGCCGCAGCTTTTTTCCTTCAATAATCCGCATGGGGCCTGCCCCGAGTGCAGCGGGCTTGGTCATGATCTTGAATTTGACGTTGATCTGATTGTGCCTGATCCGAACCTGTCTCTTAAAGCCGGGGCTCTGGCGCCATGGCGCAAATCGCAGTCATTTTATATAAGTGAAGTTTTAAAACCTTTGTCACGGTATTATAAGTTCTCGTTAACTACTCCGTTTGCCGAGCTGTCGGAGCCTGTGCAAAAACTTTTGCTGTATGGTTCTGGAAGTGAAAAAATACCCGGCCTTTTAAGTGACGGGCGTTTCCATAAAACCGATTCCCGGCGTTATGAGGGCGTGGTCCCGAGTCTGAAGCGGCGCTATGAGAAAGCCGAGGGTGAAAAAGATGGTGAGATGCTGCGTTATCTGGCAACCCGTCCCTGTTCCCTCTGTCAGGGAAGCCGTTTGCGGCGACAGAGTCTCCAGGTTAAGATTAATGGCCTTAATATCCATGAATTGACATCTCTGGCCCTGCCGGAGGCACGGCAATTTTTAATGACATTAAGCCTGTCGCCGGCGCGGGCCGAGATCGCCCGGCGGATTCTGGTGGAGCTGCAGGCTCGATTAAAGTTTCTGATTGATGTCGGTCTCGACTATCTCGCTTTAGAGCGGGCTTCGGCCACCCTTTCCGGCGGTGAATCGCAGCGGATTCGCCTAGCGACCCAGATCGGTTCAGGCCTGACCGGTGTGCTCTACGTTCTTGATGAACCGAGTATCGGTCTGCATCAGCGTGACAACCGGCGGCTTTTGCGAGCTCTTTTTAGGTTGCGTGACCTGGGTAATTCGCTCCTGGTGGTCGAACATGATCAGGAGACAATTATGGCGGCGGATCAGGTTATCGATATGGGTCCCGGGGCCGGGCGTCTCGGTGGTGAAGTTGTGGCTCAGGGAAAGCCGGAAGCGGTTGCCGCTGGTGATTCTTTGACCGGACTTTATCTCTCCGGCCGCAAAGAAATTGCAATCCCCAAGCGGCGGCCGGTTGAGCGTCAACGTCTGATCACTCTGCACGGTGCGGCCCAACATAATTTGCAAGGGATAGATGTTGAATTTCCTTTAGGTCTCTTCCTCTGTGTTACCGGGGTTTCAGGATCCGGCAAAAGCAGTCTGATTAATGAAACCCTCTATCCGGCTTTGCATAATTATCTGCATGGTGAGCGCCTGCCGGTCGGTAAATTGAATTCCATTTCCGGTCTCGATCAACTCGATAAAGTTATTAATATCGATCAAAGTCCAATCGGCCGGACGCCGCGCTCAAATCCGGCAACCTACACCGGGGTCTACACTCCGATTCGTGAACTTTTTTCCGGTCTGCCGGAGGCCCGGGTGCGTGGTTACAAACCGGGCCGTTTCAGTTTTAATGTTAAGGGCGGGCGCTGCGAGGCCTGCAAGGGCGATGGCGTTAAACGGGTGGAGATGCATTTCCTCCCGGATATCTTTGTTAAGTGCGATGTCTGTAACGGTCAGCGTTTTACCCGTGAAGTTCTGGAGATTCGTTATAAGGGCGTCAATATCGCCGAGGTTCTGGATATGACTATCAATCAGGCCGCCGAATTTTTTGCCGCCATCCCCAAGATTATCCGCAAACTTGAAGTTCTAAGAGATGTTGGTCTCGGTTATATGACTTTAGGTCAGGGCGCTGTTACCCTCTCCGGCGGCGAGGCCCAGCGGGTGAAACTTGCGCGGGAACTTGCCAAACGCGCCACCGGTCGCACCCTTTACCTTTTAGATGAACCGACTACAGGACTTCATTTCCATGATGTTGAACAGCTGTTGCGGGTGCTGCAGCGTTTGGTGGATGAGGGCAATTCGGTTCTGGTAATTGAACACAATCTCGATGTGATAAAAGCTGCAGATTATATTATTGATCTCGGCCCGGATGGGGGCACTGGCGGCGGGCAAATAGTGGCCTGTGGTACGCCGGAAGCCGTGGTCCGAGAAACCGAATCAGCTACCGGCCAGTCTCTGTGTGAAGTTTTGTCGCAGTAAAATATTTTCGGACTACACTTTCTTGAAAAAAATTGTACGCTGAAACTATGTGAAGGCGGAAATTTTTAAGCTTTCATATTTATGTTTCCAGTGAATTCTACTTGACAAAGTCTGACCCGTCTGATAAAAGCGGCGCTCGATTGAGAAATTGATCGGGGCCGTTAGCTCAGTTGGTAGAGCATCTGACTTTTAATCAGAGGGTCGCAGGTTCGACCCCTGCACGGCTCACCAGAAAGAAATCAAGCACTTAGCGTTAATTCGTTAGGTGCTTTTTTTCGTTTAAAAACTAAGTGGGGGCCACTTTGTCCGCCACTTGGGATTTTGAAACTCAGCTTTTGTGTCGGGCCAACTTTTTATCGTTTTGTCTGTTGAAGCTGACCTGGATGGGTCACGGTTGACTTATAATGAAATCATTGCAGATTGTGGTGAAAACGGTTGACAGTAGTTGTTCGGATTGGTAATGGTTGTTGGAGTATGGTC
>JAOZKP010000061.1:0-8885 GCA_029935295.1 bacterium
GTCTCCCGTAAGCATAGGCTATGAAGTTATCATTACTTAACTGCATATGCCCCTGACTATCACCACTCAATCCTATATTGTGAGCACGATCCTGGAGAACACCTGATGTCCAATAATCACTTGAGGTGACAACCGGAACAAAATTGATGCCATCAATAGATTCATATACGAAAACATTGCTGGCCGGGTTAAATTCAAAAGAGACACCCACACCGATAAATCTTGCTAAATCGTCAATAAACTTAACGTCGAGCGGCCCCGGTTTACCACCCAGCACTACTGTATCCCTGTCATTGATCAGAATCGGATCAGCACTAAAATCAAGAGTTAATGGCCAGTTGGGATTAGTTATATCCGCAGTTGCCACCTTAGTGCCATTATCGGTGTAGTAGACATAAAGAATATCATCTTTAACCACAAAACTGGGCTGGCCAATTCCCCAACTAGGTCCATTGTATTCGATAATTGGTTGCGGATCGCCACCCCAACCAGTTCCATTCCATTTCTCACAAGTAACACCGGAAGAGCCATCCGGCAGGCCGTCAAAACGGGCCACGAAAACATCATTACTGGTTGCCCCGGCACCTTCTGCCTGGTCGGTGGATGTATAACCAATATAGTAATAGCCGTTGGCCGCAAAAACCCCAGGATCACAGGCGGAATATCGATCCCTTGAGTCAGGGGTTGCTTCCAAAACACTTACCCAATCGGTTGTCCATTCGATTGTTCCACCAGCACTTATCGTCCCTCTCCTATGTTCGATGCGATCCCATGCAGTGGACGGATCAGGTGAGCTTGTCCACATATCGACAATATTACCGGTCAAGATAATGGATGGCCCATAATGGTACTGGTAATCAGCGGCAGGCGGGGTGTAAATTTCCGATCCAGTATAAGCAATCACTTCAAGAGTGCTACAACCTTGAGCGGGATCTTCAAGTAAGATCGTGTCGCTCATAACGGAGGATTCTCCTACAGAATTTCTGACCTTGAGATAAACCGTCTTGGTTTCATTACCTGTGCTTAGGGTAAATAATGGGGCCGCAGAATACGCTTGCCAAGTTGCATCACTGAAATCAGCCAATTCACTGGCCATGTATTCTGTCGGGTTTCCTGACGCACTGTTATTTAAGGTTACAGCCTGATCGGTGGTATTGACAGCACCACTGTTTATCGCAAAGGATGTTAAAACCGGCGGATCTGTGACTTCACCAATCAATAAAGTGACCGGAATCAGCAATGATGAATTAGTGCTGTCATTCGATGCAATCATAATATTGTCACTGTAGCTACCAGGATTAATACCCTGTCGATTTACAGTGACATCAAAATCGACAAAAGCGCCGGTGTCAATCGTGGTTGGCAACGCAAATGGGATATCAAGTATCAACCAGGCACTGCCATTCTGTTTAGTGATAGCCGAAACAATTAGTGGGCCATCGCCGTCATTAAATATCCTGACCGACTCACTCGGCTCGGGGGTTGTGGTCGTAAAAGTCTGGTCATTGCCATAAGTTGTACCGGCCGAATTCTGAGCTACTAAACGAAAGTGGTAAATCGTCCCGGAAATAAGGTTTAAAACTGACCCACTGACTGAAATATTATCATAACCGGCCGGTGAATTAACCGAATTTGTACTGTTCCCGTAAGTATCATTCTCACCCCACTCAAACCAGGAAGTTGTAGTCAAACCATTTGGATTTACGGTTCCACTCAAGGTAGCAGAGGTCTCCGAGACGGCAAGAGCACTCCCGGTCACCGCCACCGGTGGCGACAGCGGGCTGGTCACAGTAATATAATCAGGCTTGGTTTCGGTGTCAGACCCATCCGGCCCACTCACAGTCAAACTGACAGTATAGATACCCGGTAAACTGTATGCATGTTCTGGTGAAGGTTGAGTACTGGTTGCCCCATCGCCAAAAGACCATGACCAGACTGTTATATTACCACTTGACTGATCGACAAAGGAGACTGGAAGTGAAGAAACGACATTGGTAGAACTGGCTGAGAAACCGGCGGTTGGAGCACCTGAAGGGATAGTAATTACTTTGGAAGTACGGTTGCCGAGATCATCATAAGCATAAGTTATCACAGTACCGTTAGAACGTTCTACCCTGGTAAGACGATTAATGTCATCGTATTGATAAGATGTAGTTGCCGCAAGAGCAGATGCAGATAGCAGTATTAAAAAGAGGGCAATGAACAAGGCTGTTAATTTTAGTTTTCCGTACATAATCGGACTTCCTATTGGCGTTAATAACCTATTAAAACTTCCTTTTAACTATAAAAAATGAAGAAAATTGCAATTAATTTGGCAAAAACTAAAACACTTATTCTTTAATCGTTTCTTGGTGAAACTGATTCAACAGCTCTTTCCCAAGCATTATTACAGGCGTTTTAAATGCTTTATATATATGATCAGCTTTTTTGAACTTGTTAACCGACATCTTTGCATAATTCAACTCTTTATACACATTGGAACCTTTCCACGCATGCTGCCAAGCATCTAGATCTTTGTACGATTTTTCAATATTCACCCATAACATTAAAATATCGGCAGAGCCATCGGCGACTATTTTGCGACAATACTCTGCTTCATCCACAGTAATAATGCCATCCTCTGTTAAGGCATCTATAGGTGCATACAGACTCCCTTTAAGAATGCTGAGTGGGATTCCAATATATGCATAACCAATATCCGCTCCAGCTTTTAAGAGTTCTGAAACTTCAACATCAGCATAAGGATCTTTATAGTAGAAATTATAAATATGTTCTCCAGCACGATCTGTTGCATCACCAAGATCGATGGCCACTTTTTTCCATATAGATTTGACTGATCTATATATCCCACCGAAATAAGTATTGGGATCTGCGAAACCAGTAATAAGATAGTACCAAAAGGCTTTATCCTTCCAATATTTCACACCATCTAAGCCCAGTGGATCAATAATATTAACTGGATTATTCAAAGCATATGAATACAATTGAATTTTCTGCTTCTCATATCCAAAAGGATCTTTACTTAAAAACCGGCCGGTTCGGGAATCATAATATCTGGCCCGCATAAAAAAGAGGTCATCACCATCATCCATAACTCCATAACGGCTGAGATAACTAAAGGGATTACTGGTCGTTCCGGTTCGGTTGCATACACTTCCAAACTCATCATATGCATAAGCATCCGAAATGGCACCAGATGCGTCCGTTAAAGCAATCGTATCACCTCGATTATTAAAATGGTAAAATTGCCGGTCTCCTGTAGGAGTTATACGACTAACCAACCCCAGTCCATAAACATAATATGCTGAAATATCACCAGCCGCGTCAGTTTCTGCCAAAACTCCGGAAAGAGAAGCCGCAACGTCTATCACATACCTAGTCTGAACACCCCCAACAGTCCTGGCTATACGCATTCCAAATCCATTATAGATATTGCTGATATTTTCCGTTCCAGAAATTGAGGTCAGGAGGTTTTCATAGTTATAGGTGAAGATAACATTATTTCCACCGCTACGTTGGATCATATTTCCGTTATTGTCGTAAACATAACTGTTGCCGCCACCTGATAAGAGCTGGTTGCTGGCATTATAAGAATAGTTCACGGCAACAGCCTGATCAACGATGTCGAGCGGTTCAGTCGTAGTAGTTGCCGTAATATTTCCAACATTATCAAGAGTATAGCTGTAGCTACTGATAACCGTGCCATCTGCTTTCTTGTTGGCCATAGATAGTGGCCGATTATCGGCATCATATGTAAAAAAGACTTGAGTTCCGTTGAGGTTGTCAATCCGGGTCACATTGCTCAAGTTATCATAATGATATTCAGTTATCCCACCCAACCAGTCAGTGACTTTTGTCAACCTATTGGACTCATCGTACAAATAAGTCACAGTTTTGTCGCCAGGGTAGGTTATCGAGGTTCGATTGCCGAGAGAGTCATAATTATATGAAACAATTTTACCATAAGGGTCATCTACCATCGTAAGTCTACCGGATTCATCATAAGTGAACTCGGTTGTGCCGACACCATCAACTAGCTCGATAAGATTGTTCTTGTCGTCATAACTCATGGAGATCGAAGAGCCGGGATAGGATATCGTCTTGAGTTGGCCAGTATCATCATAAAAATATTCCGTTCGGATGCCATTGGCATCCAGTCGGCTAAAGATATTACCATCTTTCCAATAATTATAATGGGTGGTTTTGGCTAATGGATCACTAATGTTAGCGAGTCGATCCACAAAATCATATTGGTTATTTACTTCATGGCCATGGATGTCAATTACTTTAAGAACGTTGCCATTTTCATCATAAGTAAAATCAACTGTGGAAACTGGAGTTGTTATCCTGGTCATCTTGCTATTGCTGTTGTATTGAAAAGAAGTCTGCTGTCCTTTAGGGTTGGTAACTTTGGTTTTTCTGCCTAAAACATCATACAGGTAGCTTGTAACCTTCCCACCAGGGGTTGTGACTGACAACAATTTATCAGTGTCACCATAGATGAAACTGGTAACCCCGTTGTTTGCGTTGGTAGCAGAAACCCGTCTATTATTAACATCATATGTATAGCTATTTATATTGCTTAAAGGATCCGTCACTTTTGTAAGATTACTGTTTGCATCAAACTCATATTCAGTCTTGAATCCCCTGGCATTAATAACAGCTATCCGGTGACCGGCAGCATCATATTCATAGAGAGTTTCAGAACCCAACGAATCGACAGTTTTGGTTAGATTTTTCCAACTATCATCATAGTAATAAGTCTGCGTATGGCCATTCTTGTCGGTTACTTGATGGATTTGACCATTTGCGTAATATGCTCTCTTCACGGTACTCCCTAATGGATCAACTACAGAGGTGAGATTACCGGATGTATCATAGGAAAATGAGGTAATCTTGTTCTCCGGATTCGTGTATTTTGTCGGAAAGACCGGATAGTTTGCATTGGTATAATCTGTGACGGCCGTAATAGTGTCGCTGTCCTCAATATTGTGAGTAGATATTGTCGTGGCACCTAGGCTGTTATGCTCAAATGATGAGGTGTGGTTGCGCCGGTCGGTAAAATCCATCAACTCATGGTCTGCGCTATACGCGTACGTTGCCGGGTTGTTGGCCGGGTCAGTCAGCTCAGTTAGTTCGTAAGCTGAGCTATTCTTGTAAACAGAGGTATTCCCCATAGGGTCGGTCACTGTAGTTCCATCAGCGCTGTAGGTGTAACCGGTAACATTTCCCAGGGCATTTGTTTGGCTTGCGAGTTGACCTTCGGGATTAAAAATATTTCGCACCAGAAAGGTTCCGTCAGGCCTTGTGATTTTAGTTATTCGATGGTTCTGACCCCCGCTTGCCTCAGTCTCATATTCAAAATATGTCTTATTACCTTTCCAGTCAGAAATCCAAAGCAAATTATTGGTATTCTGATCTACACTCAGAGAAATTGTCCGTGAAAGTTGAGGGTCGACAATTGTCTCCAGATAACCATTTACATCATGGGTGAATTGAATATAGCGACCCACCGGATCGGTCACTTTTGAAAGAAAACCAGCGGTATATTCCAAATTGAGAGCATTGTTATAGCGATCAATGATTTGTTTAAGATAAAACCCCTTCCTTTTATCTTCAGGATTGCTTGAAATAAAACCAAAAACATACCGGGTTTTGTTGGCAGTCGTCAGAGTTACAACATCACCACTTCGGGTAAGGACGTTATAGACTCCACCATAGAGAGGGTCTAAAGTAGAATGATCATAAAAATCCATTCGACCATTGCCCCTATGAACCAAATAATAATTCTCGGTCTCATATATGCGCCAGTCGTAGTTATGAGACCATCCCATACCCAACATTGACTCGTTGGTAGAGTGAGAAACATAAGAAATCCTGAAATGCAATGCCGGTCCCGGGGAAGGGAAACTAAGAAGTGTGCGGGCGTAAGAATAGGCACCCACCGCCGTATTAACGGCACCAAAATACCCGGACGGGCGACCGCCAACCAACGGAATCGGTGTTTCAGAAGGCATGACGTAACATTCGACTTTTTCATAATCAAACGTCCACGCCTGATTATTCGCAACATAGTCACTTTCAGAAGTCCGGGTACAATAAAAATGATTCTTATCATTAGCGTTATACAAACGATGCAAAGCCACTGCTCCCGGAACCGGCGTCTCGAAGACATACCCGGCAATCCCCTCTGATTCATATCCGAGATTGTCAATTGCATTATTTCTTTCAACCAGGTCGGTAGTATAGAAATGATCCTCCTTAACCCCATCATTATAAAGCAACCGATAGAGAGGAACCATATCAACCGCCACACAATTGGAAATAGAGCCTTCAACCCGCTCGTAAGTCCAGCCGGAAGCTACAGCGTCATCACGTTCTTGTGGGTTAGTAGTATAGAAATGATCTCGATTGACGTCATCACCTTTGTAAAGGCGATAGAATGGAACAAAAACGGGGGTGTCAACCACGCTACCTTCGGATACTAACGCCAAATTCTGCGATGTAGTTTGTCCCGCTGTGACAGTTATAGGTTCCGAACCATTTTGATAACCAATAGCTAGTCCAACCACACTGTAGGATCCAGGAGTAACGTTATCTATGGTATAGTTGCCACTTGCATTAGTTGATACAGGGCCATATTTTGTTACTCCGCTCTGCTCCAAACGTACTGATGCACCTACAAGTGGCACCGAGGTTACCGAATCACGAACTCCACCTGTGACCGCGCCGTTTGGCACTAAAACCAAATTCTGCGATGTTGTATGACCTGCAGTTACCGTTGCAGACTTCAAGTCATTCTGATAGCCGATAGCCAGTCCCACAACATCATATGTTCCCGGTATGACATTATTAATGGTATAGTTGCCACTCGCATTTGTCGAAACAGCCGGGTATTTTATTACTCCATTCTGCTCTAGTCGTACTGATGCACCTACCAATGGCGCATTCGTTATTGAATCACGAACTCCACCTGTGACCGTACCGTTTTCGGATACTAACGCCAAATTCTGCGATGTAGTTTGTCCCGCTGTGACAGTTATAGGTTCCGAACCATTTTGATAACCAATAGCTAGTCCAACCACACTGTAGGATCCAGGAGTAACGTTATCTATGGTATAGTTGCCACTTGCATTAGTTGATACAGGGCCATATTTTGTTACTCCGCTCTGCTCCAAACGTACTGATGCACCTACAAGTGGCACCGAGGTTACCGAATCACGAACTCCACCTGTGACCGCGCCGTTTGGCACTAAAACCAAATTCTGCGATGTTGTATGACCTGCAGTTACCGTTGCAGACTTCAAGTCATTCTGATAGCCGATAGCCAGTCCCACAACATCATATGTTCCCGGTATGACATTATCGATAGTATAGTTACCACTGGCATTCGTCGAAACAGCTGGGTATTTTATTACGCCACTCTGTTCTAAACGAACCGATGCACCTACCAGTGGCACATCGGTTACTGAATCACGCACCCCTCCTGTTACTGCACCATTCAACACTTTTATTTCTATCCAATCAAACCCCACAATATCAGGCTCACCCTCAGGGTCACCGTTGATGGCGGGATCTATTCTTATTCCTTTGATTGTTCCTGACCAATTTGAACTCACTTCAACCATATTGATTGAATATGTATCCCAAGGACCTGAACTGTGCACACTAAACGGAACAACTTTATTACTGTCATAAGATGAAGATGATGCCGTTATAAAATATATTCTCCCTTCGAGATTAGTGCAATTACTTGCCATCCTGAAAGTGACAACACCATAAGAAGAGGCATCCAAGCTCAATCCCGGACTAACAATGCCAGGGTCTGAAACGTCAGGGTCTAGGTAAAGGTGACCCCCGTCAACATCAACCAAGACAGCATTACGCATTGACCAATCTTCTGTTGTTGATCCGTTAAAATCCCACCTAGTGGCAGAAAAAGCATGTTTCGGTGCCAAACTCAGAGCCAACAATATCAAAAAAGAAATTATTAAAGCCTTGTGGAACATTTTACTGTTTCTTTGGTTCAACATATATTTTGTCTCCAACAAGCAATACAAAATAAAATTTTTGGTTTAGTTTTTTTAAAAATCCAACCTGTTAGGTTCAACCCTGATAATAGGAATACCAACTCCCTGTATCGGTACAAAATTTCGTACCGACGACCACTCGCCCCATTGCGTACCTGAGCTATTCAAAGTCCGCATTTGCCAGTAATGGGTTGTCCCCCAGGTCAAACTACCGCCATAACTGTAACTTGTCGAACTGCCGGAAACACTCTGGTCATTGACTATCGTGGTCGCAAATGTCGAACTTGTCGATATCTTTATCTGATAACCACCAGCACCACTTACCAATGACCAGGTAAACCCATAAGGGGCTCCCTCAAGATTGGCACCGTTGGCTGGGGTTTGTAAAGTCGGAGCCGATGATTGCGCCTGGATAGGCACAAAATTTCGCACCGACGACCACTCGCCCCATTGCGTACCTGAGCTATTCAAAGTCCGCATCTGCCAGTAATGCGTTGTATCCCAAGTCAAACTACCACTATAAACATAACTTGTTGAGGCACCGGGAATGCTATCGTCATTTTCTTCCGTTGTCACAAAAGTCGGACTTGTCGAAATCTTTATATGATAACCACCAGCCCCACTCACTGGCGACCACGTAAAATCATACGGGGCACCCTCAAGATTGGCACCGTTGACAGGGGTTTGTAAAACCGGAGCCGATGATTGTGTCTGTATCGAAACAAAACTTCGTACCGGCGACCACTCGCCCCATTGCGTACCGGAACTGTTCAAAGTCCGCATCTGCCAGTAATGGGTTATATCCCAAGTCAAACTACCACTATAAACATAACTTGTTGAGGCACCGGGAATGCT
>JAOZKP010000061.1:8985-12352 GCA_029935295.1 bacterium
ACTCACTGGCGACCACGTAAAATCATACGGGGCACCCTCAAGATTGGCACCGTTGGCAGGGGTTTGTAAAACCGGAGCCGATGATTGTGTCTGAATCGGTACAAAACTTCGCACCGACGACCACTCGCCCCATTGCGTACCTGAGCTATTCAAAGTCCGCATCTGCCAGTAATGCGTTGTATCCCAAGTCAAACTACCACTATAAACATAACTTGTTGAGGCACCGGGAATGCTATCGTCATTTTCTTCCGTTGTCACAAAAGTCGGACTTGTCGAAATCTTTATATGATAACCACCAGCCCCACTCACTGGCGACCACGTAAAATCATACGGGGCACCCTCAAGATTGGCGCCATTAGCAGGCGTCTGTAGAACTGGGGCAGAAAGCAACTCTTCTATATCTATAGTTCTGGTAGCATATGATCCCCACCCTATAGTGGTTTCGTAGGTAGACTGACTGTAACCATCGGGGTGATTTTTTATAGATCTAACCGCCCAGGTATAGGTTCCAGGTGTCCATCCGATAGTGGATACGGTTTGTGATGTTGGATATATCTCTTGATGGTACATCGGTGTATCATTAAGATTAGTGCCATGAACAATTCTTAGATAGCTGCGATCAATGCTATGACCGACAGGATCTGACCATGAAAAGGAAACTGAAGCGTCAGCTGTGTATTGACTACCATTTGCGGGCAAATTCAGTGGCGGTGCTGGTGGAGGGGTATCCACTACAAACTGTCTGGTCGAAGACCATGTACCCCATTGTCCAGCACTGTTCTGGGCTTGGACTTTCCAGAAATAAACATTATTGGAGAGTGTTGTAGACGATGACAGTGAACTGCTGGTAGGTTCTACGTTGATCTCTGGAGAACCGAAACCAGAGTGGTTATCAACATAAATCCGATATTTAACTGCTCCAGTGACTGATCCCCAATCAAAATTGTGCGGAGTTTGATTGTAACGTATTAAATAGTCATTGGGAGAAACCAGTGACGGGGCATCAGGTAGAGGGATAGTCACCGTAATCTGCTTATACGCAACATTATTGTTTTCATTACTTTCGGACACCGAGCCATCCTTATCTGCATAGTAGAGGATGTATTTTGTGCCTGCGGATGTGCCGGAAGGAATAGTTACGGTTGCACTTTCTGAACTTGAAGCTCCGCTGGATAGGCTGGAAACATAATCAGAACCCAAATAAATATCACCGGTATCATAGGTCGTATTACCGGAAAGGTAATACTTTACATAACTGGAACCCGCTGCACCACTACCCTGATTTTTCACTGAACAGGTAATGTAGGTAGTGGAACCAGACTCGATAGTTGTGGGACTGGCATTTTGATTGATAACCACTAGGTCTGGTTTAGGGACCGGAGTAACGGATAGATAATTTGACCATTTATTGATTGATGTTTTAGCTCGCAATTCGACCAATACACGGTAATCATTACGAGCTTCATAGCCCGACATATTCAGAACTTGTTGCCCGCTTCCAGAAACATTGGTATTGGCATAAGCAATAAATGTACTACCCCTATAGAATCTCAGGTTGACATTCGATGCGAATCCAGACCAGTAAACTGTTGTTGAACCTCCTTCGACGATGCTCGACGGCGAAATTGAAACACTGGGATCATTGACAGAAAAATAGCTTGTATCTCGATAAACAGCAGTGTTTGAACGTAACTCAACTCTAACCCAGTAATCAGCTCTAGTACCATAGCCATTCATCACCAAATTCTGCTGTCCCGTACCAGCAACATTTGTATTGGCATAGATATATGAACTGCCTGTATAAAATTTTATATTTACATTCCCGGTAAAGCCCGACCAATTGACAGTAACCGTACCGCCCTCGTAAACCGCATTGGTTGACAAAGAGACGCTTTCAGCAAACGCAGAGTGAGCAAAACATAAACTGGCAAGACAGGCCAACAAGATTGCGGCAACCCGAGTAATATCAAAAACAATATTAGATAACCTACGATCTGGCAAATTGGCTAAAGAAAAGCAACGTTTAAACATTTTGACACCTTAAACCAAAGCAATGAAAATAAAAAGCCGTATCTACTGGCACATATAGAGGTAAAGAGCTATTTTTGTTTACAACAAGATTGCCGGTACCACTTGAAGGATACGAGCACACCTCAACATTGGCGTAAGAATAACTCACACAGAAAAACATTGCACTTACCACAATTAACGATAAAAGCAGTTTTATTACTGATTTATTCTTATTTTTACACATCTTCAAAATACCTCACATTGAGATCCAAATGCTAACCATTAAAATGTAGTTTTACACACATCATATCCCAAAAACTGCCGATAATCGATGAGTTGTATCTCACCAAAATAACGCTGCTGTTCACAAAAAAAAGACAGCCAAATTGCCTTTAACTATGGCAACCCGGCTGTCTTGCAAGATCAGTGGCTCACGCCCCTGAGAGACCCGTGGCTTTCCGTCCCCGCCTCACGACGAGTTTGGCATTTTCCATTCGGTGGAACAATTACGAAAATATTATATGTTTAGCAAATATCGAACCAAGACCACAGGTAGTTGTTCTTACTCAGCATTATACATTATACATAACTAAATATACAAGGTGTAATAAAACTCGACACCATGGCTAACGTCATGAGATATTATCTTCTAGGGTCGTATTAGCATGCCTGAGCTAGTGGCTAGAGAGGGGGAAGGGAACAGATTTATTTAAATCATTTAAAGTCAATCCGCAACGGGTAGTTTTGGACTGTTCTTCGACTGCACACATTGGTAAGTAGAAATCCCTTGTCAATCTCAACTTTTCAGCCATACCTTAAATAAAAGATATCTTGTAACTATAACTTAAAACAGGTTATCTTTATGTCACAACCTCTTCTATTATAAAGCCAGTACAAGCCTGTATCTTAAAATTTTATTTCTGTAAAGGAAAAAAAGATGAACGTTTCACAGGCAGTAGAAGATCACCTCCAGTATCACCGGGTAAATTCTAACAAAAAAGAGAAAATGGGACACCTATGATAAGTAAAGTTAAACCGAATCAGAGCTTTTTTTATGCGTATGGAAGAAAATCCCAAAAAAAAATTCGGAGCCACACGCATAAAAAAACCCCCGCGACCATAAAGAATGGTTTTCGCGGGGGTTTTTAATTTGGCAAACCGGATTTAAGGATATCAGTGATATCCTTAAATCGATAGTGTCAAAATTACTACGCCTCTTTGAGTTTTTCAATCAGAGCCGGAATAATTTTGTTGAGATCGCCTTCAATACCGTAATCGGCAACGTTGAAGATGTTGGCTTCACCGTCTTTGTTGATACCGACAATGTATTTGGAGGTTCCCATACCAGCGAGATGCT
>JAOZKP010000709.1 GCA_029935295.1 bacterium
GGCCCCGAAAATATTAATGTAGGTAAAATGTTCGCGCATCACGCTCAACAGCAACTCTTCGACCTGAATTATCGGCAGCTGATTGACCCGTTCTTCGACCACACCTTTAATTTCGAACCGCTCACTTAAGCGCGGCAGTTCTTCAACCAACCGGCGCCGGGCCATTTGATAAAAAAGATCGATTATCGGTTCATGCAGTGATGCCGGCAGAAAGCGTGATAGACGACCGATCGGATAATTTGCAAACCATTGATCAAAACGTGATGCTACAACCACGGCCAGACGCCGTTTTACCTGATTTGATCTCAGTGTCTGCAGAATCCGATTGCTGATCTCTTCGGTTATTCGTTCATCAACCCCTGTAATCCCAAGATCATCCAGAATTGTAGACAATGGCTTACTAACAAACGGCCCGGCAAACTCTTCCAGCATCCGTGCCAGCCGCGTACTCCAAACTTCGGATTTGACCTGCTTTAACAAGCCGCTCCTCAACAACTCCAGCCCCCGGTTAACCCGGACAAATGACAAACGCCCGGCCAGAACAGACGGTGACATCTCCAGAAAAGCCGCCATCCGTTCAGCTAGAAGATCAAAAACCTTCTCCTGCCAGAGCGGCTGTTTCAGAGAAGCCGCCAGATCCTGAGCGATATCATCCACTAATTTATCAATCTTCTCTTTAATCTCCTCATCCGACATTGCCAGGCTGGTCACCAGCCGCCGCCAGAACCCCATATTCTCGATGTAGACATTAATCCCCTGGTGCAGCCTTTTCTTCAATCCGGCTCTTATCTCGGGGTCATAGAGCAGGCGACTAAAACGGGTTAAAAGATCAGGCAATTCACGATGAATCTCCTGCATGAAAGCAGTCTGGAGTTCTGCCGGCAAAATTTCACCTAAAGATTTTTTCGAAGTCACAAACCCCTGCGTAACCCGGTCAATCTCATCACCAAGCCAGTCCGAAAGTGAACTTGACTGCAACCCTTCCTGCAACAGCTGCGGCAGTTTCCGCAAGAGTTCATTGCGCAATTCTTCCGATAGCAGACTGTTAACATCAGAGTTCAA
>JAOZKP010000283.1 GCA_029935295.1 bacterium
CCGGGCCTCCGGCATAGTCGCTAATCTCTTTGCGGCGTTTAAGTGCGACCGATTCTACGGGATAGATATTTCGGCACAGACGTCCATCCCTGCCGGTCGTGGTAAATGCACAGTATTTCATTTCACGCATCACATGTCTTGAAATTTTGTAGTTCTGGATTGTGCTCTCCGGAATATGATACCACTGTGCAGATCCGTTTCTGAAAGGATCAACGTATGAATGTCCTTTGGAATCATAAATGTCAGCAGCGAGAATAAGGTTTCTGTGTCGGTACAGATTTAAACCGTGCGGGGGAATCCTGACCGATTCCTGGAGAAGCATTTCGTCCGCTTCTTTTACTTTATGGACTGAAGTTTCGCTGTATTCTCCGAGCTGATCTTTTAGAAACGCCGCCAGCCAGCAGTTTTCCGGCCCCGGCAGCAGCGGGAAAGCCCCGATTCCGACAGCTTCAATGGAATCTTTATACGGGTTTTCCGAAATGCTCTGATCAACGAACCAGCCCGGATAGAGGGCGAAGGCCCCGATAACCGGGCGGCTTTTATCAGTTTTTCCGTCCTCATCTGCTTTTGAAATGTAAATGAGTGAGTCGCGATACCGGTGCATCTGGTTTATTGCATCATCCGGAACCGTATCGATTCCCGTCTGCGGCCACTCTTTGCTGTCGTTGCCGTCAATGCGGTATTTTGCATCAAACACCCAGCGGATCCGGTCGCCGGAAGGCAGAGTAACTTCAAGTAAGATATCCGGCCGCTGCGCCGTTGTCCAGGAGCAGATCTTTCCGAACTTCGATTTATCACTGTTTCTGTATGAAGGTTCATGTATCAGAACCGCTTTCATTCTGTCCGGTCGATGAAGATGAAAAGTTTCATCCGCTTCCTGCAGGTTTTTCTCAAAACCGACTGTTTTGAGACTTCCGTCCGGAAAGTCACTCTCTTCGAATCCAAGTTCCATCAGCTGTCTTCTGAGCTCCAGCAGGCACCAGATTTCATAGAGTTGTTCCACCGAACGCACCGAGATCGACGCGTCACTGCCGAAGAAATCAAGGTAGAGCTTCAGCTGCTGCCATAAACTGTATACCTTGGCATACCCTGTCCGCTGGTGCAGTACCAGCGATTCACGCATCCGGCCGTCGTAACTGCCGATATCCTGGAACAGCGGTTCAGCTGAGAGCTTTTCGAAGGGTGCTCTCAGCGTTTTCAGCTCTTCATAAAAAGATTCGGAGAGCCGCGCATTTTCCGGAACTTTTTCAAGTTCTCTGACGCGGGAGCTGAACCGTTTCAGTTTTTTTACCGAGTAGGCCAGCACCATTTTTACGAAACGGTTTTCCGGTGTATCGTAAGAGAGCTTTCGCTTTTCGATGCGGTAGCGTCGGTTGTACTGTTTATCAATGAGATTTTCTTTGATCTGCTCTTCAAGCTTCCCTGTGATTCTGCCGGTTATTCTCTCCGCTTTGACAGTCCTGGTATAAGAGAGCAGACGGCTGTGCGGTGAACGGCAGATAAGTTTCCCCGCTTCTGCAAGTTCTTTCGCTGCGGCTTTGAACTGGGCAATCCAGAGCAGTTCAAACGATTCGTGACGTTTGTGTGAACGCGACAGGGTGGAATCCGTTTTCCGGGCAATGGAAAAACGCCAAAGAGGGTAGGCTGAATCAATGACTTTGCCGATCTTGTCAAGGTCATCCTCCATATCCATTTTGGTCGGGAAGACCCTGAATGAGATGCTATCCCGGTGGACACGGTCTTTATCACGGCAGCGGATGCCGAGCTTGAACCAGCCGATATTATTGCCGAAGTTTACTACCCCGCGGGTCGATTTGCTGACGCTGCGGAAGCAGTTTTCCACTTCACTCAGCCGGTGAACAACCGAAGCCTTTTCATCAGGCTTACAGCCGTTTTTGAAGATGAACTCAAATTCGTAGTCACGATTTTCATAGCAGAGAGGTTCCGGGATGGCGAGGTGCGAAGAGCCTGGTTCCGCCGGCAGGTCTGCGTCTCCGAATCGGCATAACTCACGGCCGGTCAGGGAAAAGGAAAGACAAATTTTTTCCGCCGGCAGTTCCCGGCCGCGGGCTTTTAGAACCGCAGACAGCGTTTCTTTGGGGGCCGCTTGATTACGGGTCCAGACTGCCAGTTTCCAGCGCTCACACTCAAAGTGAAGAATATCCGGCATTGTTCACCTTTAGGCCCAGAAAGAGGTGTACTGGTTCAGCTTCAGACGTTCCTGCATCCACGCAATCTTTTCCAGAGATTTGCAGCTGCAGTCCGGGGCGTCACTGCCGTTAATTTTCTGATTCAGAAGATCCGGCCGTTTCAGCCGGCCGTCTTCTTCAGCAAGATATTTCCTGAATTCTTCATCTATAAATCTTTTAAAGTCATAGAGAAGTCCGCTCTCATCTTCACCGGTGTAACGCAGTTTATCGGCGTCGCCTTCAATTCGCGGCAGCACCTTCTGCATCAGGAAGTCATCCCAGACAGCCGCCAATGTTTTTTCATCTTCCGGTTTGAAACACTTGACCGAGAGCAGAAGCTCATTCAGCGCCCGGTACGCCAGTTCAAAGGATGTTGATTTTAATATATCATTTACTGCAGAGATGAATTGGATTGATTTCCTACCGTCCGGATCCGCGACCGCTTCACTGAGGTCGGCGGGTGAACTGATCTGTGATGAGGTCGAGAACCAGAGCAGTTTCGGTTCTGTGCCGGGATTGAAAAACTCGTCAAAATTATTCGGAAAGAACTCCTGAAAATCGAGCGTCAGGGCCCGGTCGATTACCTTGCGGGAGAAGCCGTGGGTTGTTTCGTCCATATTTACGGTGCCGGCCACTATCAGGTTCGGAGGTATCGGAATTCCATTGTTTTCAAGAAATGCTTTCCAATGGTCATCTTCTTCAGAACCGTTGAGAGCTTCCATTACAAGCTTAAGGGAATCGCTGATAAGCGGGAGTGAGCTGTAGCCGTCTTCGGTCCATTTACGCGTCTCAAGGATTGCAAGGTAGTCGGCAAAGTACTGTTCAACCGGAGCAAGGTTCATTTCATCAAGGCAGAGCCAGAACGGACGGGTGCTTTCTCCTATACTGCTTAATGAACCACCCGTTTCAAATACCTCCTTCCACGCTTTAATAAGAAATGAGAGAAAGCCGGTAGGAACGTATTTTTCTTCGTTTATCCGGCTTACATAGCCGAGCAGATCCGACGGCTCGTGCCAGTCGGGCCGAACCGCAACCAGTTCATAGTTTTTTGGTTTACGGGGATCATCTGCCTCCCATCCGTTTGAACGGGATGCCTGGGTTCTGACAAAGCGGGTTTTACCGGTGCCGGAGATGCCGGCAAGGAGGAGAAATGGTTTGGGGATGGATAAGTTAGGCTCACATGGTTGTTTGCCAAGCGAGAGTTCTTCTTCATATTGGTTTTCTGGAAAAGGTGTATAGTTCGAAAATTTTGGCCAATGTTCGGCAACTTGTTCGTAAATGTCAAGAATCTTTTTTAAATCATTTTCCAAGCCTTCATTTGATGGCAGGGTTTCCGGAGAATAATACTTAGCGCCAATATTAGGTTTTTCATACGATTTACCCAAAGTTGTATTAGCTTTTAGGTCTAAGGAATCACTGTTCCAGGAAGTTAATTCCTTAATTTCCTTACGGATAAACCTTGAAATATCAAATGCTCGATTTTCAGAAGCTTGTTGACCAAGTTCTTTTGTTGGTATTGTTGTACCTTGATTTAAAGATAAATAGAGACCTGATCCATCTGCCCTGAATAAGTACACAGGGTATATGCCATCTTGAGTAGTATTTGTTATTCTAGGGTCTAGAATGGATAGCCAAGGCACGTTTGCCCAGTTTCCTGCTCCCGCACTTGCTTTAATGATGTAAGACGAATTAATGTTGTCGGTGATACTTTTAACGATCCTTGCC
>JAOZKP010000710.1 GCA_029935295.1 bacterium
CTGAGGTTCGTAAACTTGTCGTCGAGGTCGCCCGAACGTTCCAGAATATGGAACTCAAAGTGCTCGGTCACGTGATCGACGACCATGAGGTCTGCACCCGTGCCGAGATGATCCTGCCTAGCGGCAAGGTTGTTGCCTTGTTGGACTACTTCCGATTCAATGATGGCAAGATTTCTCATATCCAGCCCTATTTTGACCCACGCCCTATGGATGAAATCTGGGCATTCGCCCAAAAGTGAACATGAGCCCCCCACCCCAGTACTGGCAATGGGATTTGATTTCGTCTTACTTATTGCAAAATATTGGGCTAACGAATAGAGGAGTTAGAACAGTTTGACTTTTGTCTGGGTTGTGATTATATTGTAATTACACTAAACAGCAGGAGGTAATATGACTACACTTGTCAGAATCGGGAATTCTCAAGGTGTTCGGATCCCAAAAGCAATAATTGAACAAGCTCAATTAGAAAATAAAGAGTTGGAATTCAAAATTATTGACGATGGCTTATTAATACATCCGATAAAAAATCCCAGAGAAGGTTGGAAAAAGCAATTTGACAAAGCTACAGAACTCCAAGAATTAAGCGCAGTCGATCAAGAATGGTTGGATACCCCTTTATCAAGTGATGAGGGCTGGGAATGGTAAAACAAGTAATACAAAGGTTTGATATTTGGTTGATACAGTTGGATCCAACCAAAGGGTCGGAAATAAAAAAGACTAGGCCTTGCGTTATTCTCTCTCCAGACGAAATGTTCTCATTAAAAACAGCAATTGTTGCACCTATGACTTCAAAAGGTTTCAGTTTTCCTACCCGTATACAATGTACCTTTCAGAGGAAACAAGGGTTAATCTTGCTAGATCAAATGAGAGCAGTAGACAAATCCAGATTAATACAAAAACTTGGCAAGGTTTCCCAAAACACTCAAGTCAAAATTGTGAGTTGTCTACAAGAACTGTTTTCTTTTTAAAGGGCTAACAATCGCATACAGAACCGACCCTAAAAAGCGGCGCAAATTATTTGTGGACTGAGAATCCAGTTGCCGTTTTTTAGGGCGGCT
>JAOZKP010000711.1 GCA_029935295.1 bacterium
GTGGCATCGCCCCGGTTGAAGCCGAAGATCCTGAAGTTGCACCGATGATTGAACGCTGTGTTTGTGATAAGAAAACCCTGACCGCAACTTTTTCCTATGAGGCTCTAGCCTTGGCCGATGTCGTGGTTGTCGATGTTCAATGTGATTACCTTAAGGAATGTCTGGGCGATGTTCGTAAAGGCCGGGCCGATATTGCCGCTCTGGAAGAGAGTTTAGCAATTATCGGGGCGCATATTAATCCCGATTGTCTGGTTCTTATAGAAACCACCGTACCGCCCGGAACTACTGAATTTGTTGCCTATCCGATTTTTAAACGTGCTTTCGCCGAACGCGGCCTGAAGGATTACGAACCTCTCCTCTCGCATTCCTACGAAAGGGTTATGCCGGGGCGCGAATATGTCGCCTCAATCCGCGATTTCTGGCGGGTCTGTAGCGGCATTAATAAAACCGCCCGTGAACGCGTCGTTAAATTTCTTTCTGATGTCTTAAATGTCGAAAAATTTCCTTTGACCGTAATGGACCGGCCAATCGAAAGTGAAACCTGTAAAATCGTCGAAAACTCCTATCGGGCCACGACCCTGGCTTTTATGCATGAGTGGAGTCTCTTTGCCGAACGTAACGGAGTCGATCTTCCCAAGGTTGTCGAAGCCATCAAAGTTCGGCCGACCCACTCCAATATGATCTTCCCCGGCCCCGGCATCGGCGGTTATTGTCTTCCTAAAGACGGGGGCTTAGGCGTTTGGTCTTACCATACCCTGATGGGTTTTGAAGATGATATCTTCAAAATCACGCCGATGGCAATTGATATCAACGATACCCGCGCCCTCCACGTCGCCGGTCTTGTCCGCGACGCCCTGCGTAATCAAAGCAAGATTGTCGCCGCTTCCCGGGTTCTCGTCTTAGGTGCTTCTTACCGTGAAGATGTCGGTGATACCCGCTACAGCGGTTCCGAACTAATAGTTCGTAAACTCACCGAAATGGGCGCCGATGTCCAGGTCCATGACCCCTATGTCAAACATTGGTGGGAACTCGAAAAACAAGATACCTATCCGGCCC
>JAOZKP010000284.1 GCA_029935295.1 bacterium
TCTTGTGATATTGTATTTAATGAGTAGTTACTGCAGGTATCTTTTAAGGTGTAGTTTGTTTGGTTGGAGGATTATCGTTATGGAAAATGGTATAATGCGTTCGCCAGAAGTTATTGCGTTGGTGGGTGTTAGTAGGACGACTTTGTGGAGGATGGAGAGAGATGGTATTTTTCCAAAACGTGTGCAGGTGTCAGTTCGCGCTGTCGGTTGGCGGCGGGAAATGGTGGAAAAGTGGATACAAGATAGACAGGAAGTGGCATAAAAATATCACCTTAATTTATTTATTTGAGTACTATGCGAATGATAGTTTGGATTAGTGGTGTATTTCATTCTCTGTCTCTAGCGGTGAAAAGGTTATGGCTGAGGAGGTGAAAAGCGACTTTTGAAATTTCAAAAAATGCCAGCATGTTACAGATACGATCAGATTTTGATTCTCAGTAAAAGATCCAGAAATGAATTGACAAAAGAACTGCCGGTCAAAGAACTTAGGGATAGATCATTTTATTTAAATACGATTTGTATCAAAAAAGATTCAAAAGCATACATGAATGGATATCGGACAAGTATTAATATTGTTGCTCCTTCTAGTCGTTTTTTGCAGATCATGAGAAAAAAATTAAGGCCTAAAAGTGATTATGCAATAATTAAACTTGAGATTGCTAGGGATGTTAAAGTGGATTCATTAGCAAGGGGTGATGATTATGTTGAAAATCTGGCTCGGACTACCTGTAAGAGATGGGGAAAAGAAAGTGGTTGTTTTCGGCAGGAAGAGCAAATGCAGGATAGGGATAACTTTGAATCTAATAAGGGTTCTATAACGTTTTACCTTGACAATGAAAAGCAATTTTCGTTTGTAACTTATTCTCGTCAGGAAAAACTTAAAAAGAATAATGGATCTTTTTGTGTTCGTCAGGAGTTTAGGATTAAAGGAAGTCGAAATATTTATAACAAAGTAGGAGTTGAAAGCATCGGAGATCTGATTAGGTGTAGCGCCGCTGAATTATACGAGCAACTTGAAGAAAAGTATATTTATTATCAGGATTATGATTTTTCAGAAGAAGGTCAGGTGAAGGTGGGAAAATTGATGTTAGGGATTCACGGTAATACAGTTATCGAGAGAGAGCCAGATGAATCACATTTAACTACTAGGGAGAGAATGACATGTCCCTACGCTCGTGTAATGCTTGCTAGTGCGCTATTTAATAGTACTTTTAGAGGTAAACCATACATGGACTGTATACGTTGGGAAAAGGAAATTAAGAAAGCTCGTAAGGAGAGAAAATTGTTCAGCTGTTCTAGTAATAACATTGCTACTTGACAATTTAAGTTAAAGTATTGATATTAAAGGAAATACTTGTAATATATACTATTAGTTGACTCTATAGATTCTATATGTAAATTACTGATATAATTATGTATTTGTTAATATTTATTATTTTGTTAAAAAGTAACACTAAAGTAGGATACATCACTTTAGTGTTTTGTTATGATTAATTATTCATATCGCTACATTAAAAGTGTTACACTGACAAATTACAGTTAATAAATCAACTCAATTGTTGTCGATATGATTTTGCTGTAGAGACCACAGTTTTACGTGGAAACTGTTACTATTGTTTGATCGGCTGTAGTTTATAAATTTAATAAATTACATTGACACTACTTGATGACAGCCGCAATATACTTTTAGGAGGAAAAAGAATGGAGATAATTGCTGATCCAGAAAAAATCTTGTCGAGTTTAGAGAAAACAATCAAAAGTGTTGGAATGGATATAAGGAAAACAAATGGTGGTGCTGATAAGATTAACCGCCTTGCTGCTCTTGTAAATAGTTATTCCCGATTAGTTTCCCTATGCGTTGGGCTGACGGAAGCGAATAAGCCGAATGCTTATGATGTTATGGAAAGAGAAGCCAGGCGATCTATTGGACATTAGTTTTTATCCCATTTCAAATTCAGTTAATTCATCTGCTGTATTAGTGGGATTTGTGGCACAGTCTGTAGAACTTGTTATCCTAACTTAAAAATATAAAATACTCTGCTTTTTTATTACCTCCTCTCGACCTCATACATTTTACATCACCAGTCTTTTCTAAGACGCACGGGAGGGCCAAGAGAGGGCCGCTCCTTGCATCTGAGTATATATACTCATGCCTGACTATCTCTTTGGCAAAAAAAGTGTCAGGACGGCCATATCCCAACATTGCCTGATTTTGTACCATAAAAAACAATTCTATCAGTTTTGTATGGACAGCAAATTTCAAATTTTACATAATTTCAAGAGAGATTACTGGCTAGTATTACTGTGAGCTGAAAAGCAGAACTCAATAACAGGCTATTCTTGGTCGGTAGGAAAAAGCAGAGCAACCACATGAACAACGATTATAAAGCGTAGAGCCGCACCGATACAGACCGTAGTATCTCTGCCTAAAATAGCCCCATTTTTGTCCGTGCGATAAACCATCACTAAAAATCATAGTAAAGTTTCCATTTTTGTCGTAAAAAGTGTCCGGTTCTGATTTTGGTTTGGCAGGCGTGGCTTTTTTTGTGGAGGGTACTGGTACTGCTTCTACTGTAGATTCAACAGGGACAATAGGTGTATATGCTTCATGTGAGTTGGATGATTTATTGGAAAGAGGTAGCATCCCGTTGACTAGAAAATAACCATCAGGACATTTTCTATTACTGTAAAGTACGTTTCCATTAGGGTTGATATAACACATGATGGTATTTTCAGCGTGGGCGACGATTCCTGAATTTACCAAAAAAAGACAAAGTAGTAATAAGATTTTCAATATAACGCCCCTTCTTTTGAATGTAGCAAAACAAGAAGTTCTTTCTATCAGCATAACACGAGATTTACAAAACCTCAATTAAAAGTATGATTAATAAGTTTTATACCCTGATTGAAAATCCGAAACAGTATTATCTCTAAACAAAATTCATCAATTATTTTATTGTCTTTTTAATGGCAAACTTGTATAAAATATTAAACTGTGGTCAATCTGCAACCATTATGATTGGGCTTAGAGCCTTAGAGCTGGACGGGATGGTTGATTTGCTGCAAGCGTGCAGGGATTAGATTTTTTGTTTAGATCAAACAGTAATACAGTCAGTTATTCTTAGGGGTTTACTGCAACATAGTCATTTACTTTTTAAGGGTAATATGGTTTTTAGGAGTGTTACGCACACTACGATTAAGGTTAGGGTTGCGGTCAGGTGGAAAAGCTACTGCAAAGAGGCTGCTCTGACGGTCTATGGAAGATACCAAATAATGGAGGCTTGTATTCAATAAAAATTACGGGCTAAAAGTAGCCTGTACTAAATTGAGGATAATGTGTGAAAAAGAAAGGAATAACCCTCACGCTTTTAGTCATCGGGATATTGGGCATCATTTGTTATACGCAATTAACTATTTTTGTTGTCCCACCAATTGGTGTATTGCCGGAGGGAAAGACAGTAGTCATTCTCAGGCTAAACAAAACAAATTTCATTGATAGCCCAGACGCACTGTGTGAAAGAATGCAAGGTGGTGTTAGCTTGCTATGTCGAGGTATCATGCTTGCGGGTGTATTAGAAAAATCAAAAATATTAATGAGGCTTCCATATAGTGAGTCTCTTTACCTAATCTCAACAAATGGCAAAACATACAGCAGGTAAAATAACTATGGAATTATTTATTGTAGCAATTCTTATTGGGCTAATTCCAGCATTTATTGCACAAGGGAAAGGTAAGTCTTTTGTATCCTGGTGGATATATGGGGCCCTTGTCTTTATTGTTGCTCTTCCGCATTCACTGATAATGAAAGCAGACAAAAAAGCCATTGAAAATCAGCAGCTATCTGAGGGGATGAAGAAATGCCCGCATTGTGCAGAAATGATCAAGCAAGATGCAA
>JAOZKP010000062.1 GCA_029935295.1 bacterium
GGTCAAGTCTTGGGGTCAAATCTTTATCCTTGACAAAATAACGTTTATGCGACCTTGGACTTCGATGGATTTCGAGAACGTCACAACCATTGCTTCGCCCATTTTAACGGGGTCGCAGCTTTACAAATGGCGGGTTAAGGTTTGGATTTAACGCGAACATCCCGGCCGCCATTTATAAAGCAACAACCCCAATCGAGACGGTGCGAGTGAAATCCAAAGTGGTAGTATTGGTGAGTATTGGTGTCAGGCTTGACTCATGGGTATTTTTTACATGATTACATGGCATCATATCGTTAACTACACAAAGTATGGACAAAGTATCAATCTTTAATGGGTCAACAAGTGGGGCCGAACACCTTAAACTGCTAACGGGTACACCATTCCGGTTATTTTTCTAACAGCCCTTGATGACATAGAGGATAAAATTACCGGTTTTGCAGTTGGCGGGGCTGACTATATTACGAAACCATTTCAGAAGTATTGACAATTAGTCTCTTTCTAGCATATAGAACAGACTTTGAATTCACAAGAGGCTTCGCATGGGGACAAAGCTAAAAATTTGTCCCCCACTTTTTAACAATATGGAGAAGAGAATGAACTTTCTGAAAAATTTGTCCCTAAAAATTAAAATCATGCTGATTGTCATCCTGCCGTTGGTCGCTTTCCTCTGGGTCTCCGGCAGTAATTTGATCTCTGATTACCGGCAACTTAACTCATATAAATCCATTCATGAGCTCTCTTTGTTATCAAACAGTATCAGCAACCTGGTCCACGAACTCCAGAAAGAGCGCGGCGCCTCGGCCGGTTTTCTCGGTAGTAAAGGAACGAAATTTAGTGAAAAACTAAAGCACCAAAGAAGTGATACGGACGGCAAACATGAGATCTTAACAAAATTTCTCACAAATTTTGACATGCATCGTTTCGACTCGGAACTGGAAAGTAAAATATCTAAAGCTTTGAGTCATCTCACGATTCTGAATCAGGAACGTCAGGCCATCTCCAAACAGCAGCGCACGGTTAAGGAGGCTGTGGTCTACTACACCGCAGCCAATACCAACCTGCTGAACACTATCGGCTACATGACCCACCTCTCAAGCAACGCTGAATTGGCCGCCCAAATTGGGGCCTACTTTAATTTTTTGCAGAGTAAAGAGCGGGCGGGCAAGGAGCGCGCAGTTTTGAGCGGGGTTTTCAGCAAGGGATCCTTCTCTCCCGGAATGTATAATCTCTTTATCCAACTCGTAACTGAGCAGGACACCTATATAAATGTTTTTGAATCACTGGCAACCCATACAGAGCAACAGTTTCTCCAAAAAACCGTGGCCGGCGCGGCCGTTGATCAAGTCGCTAAGATGCGTCAGACCGCTCGTCAGGTAAACCTCGACTCGACCAAAAGTTTCGGCGTGAACCCGATTACCTGGTTTGAGACAATCACCAAAAAGATCAATCTTTTAAAACAGGTCGAGGATTATCTATCCTCCGGTATTGAGAAAAGGGCCGCTGACTTGGCAGCTTCCCAGAAATCATCAATGATTGTTGCGCTGGTTTTTTTCGTATTTATTACCGTTATCTCAATTTTCCTGGTCTTCGTTGTAACTTCAATTATTCTAAATGGCATTAAACAAGTGACCACCGTAGCGCTTGAACTAGCAGAGGGTGAAGGTGACCTGAGCAAAAGAATGGGGATTAAGACGCGTGATGAGATTGGTGTCTTAGGTCAGGCTATCGATAAAATGCTGGACAATTTATCATCAATGATCGGACAGATTCAGAGTATTTCAGGCTCTTTAGAGAGCGCCAACCAGGAACTTTCAGCTCTTTCTGAGGAGATGAGTCAAGAGACCGAAAATGTTTCCGGAAGAGCCAGTACGGTAGCGGCAGCAGCTGAAGAGATGAGTGTCAACATGAAAAGCGTGAACTTCGCGGCCGAAAATGCATCGCAAAACGTTGCCAGTGTGGCTTCATCTACAGAAAATGTCACCTCGATTGGTGCAGAGATTGCCAGTAATACTGAAAGTGCGCGAGAGATCACAAACCACGCTGTAACCCAAGCCGAAAACTCTTCAAAACGGATTTATGAGCTCGGCTTGGCGGCTGACGAAATTGGCAAAGTCACTGGAACTATTACGGAAATTTCTGAGCAAACCAACCTGCTTGCCCTTAATGCAACAATTGAAGCGGCTCGAGCGGGGGAGAGTGGCAAAGGTTTTGCAGTCGTCGCCAATGAGATCAAGGAACTGGCAAAACAGACTGCTGATGCAACGGTTGAGATAGAGAATAAGGTTGGCGGGATCCAAACATCGACCAAAGCGACAGTTTTGGAGATTGAAGAGATCACGAAGGTTATTAATGAAATAAATAAGATTGTTACCGACATAAGTCAATCGGTTGAGACCCAGAACTTGACCACGGCAGAAATTTCCAGCGATGTCAGCCAGGTCTCTCAAGGAATTATGGAGGTCACCGAAAACGTCGGCCAGGCATCTACGGTTGCCGGAGAGGTTGCCCAGGATATTGCCGAAGTCGACCACTCTTCAAGCCAGATGCTGACCAATACGACTAACGTCAATACCACCGCCGCAACTTTGAATGATTTAGCCGGTCAGTTGCAGGGCCTGGTGGGGAAATTCAAGGTCTAGATGAAGTTCAGGCTTGACTCATGGGTATGTTGGCATGTTAATAATTTAGTTTAAAACTGTGATAATTACCATTTGACTTGACAAAGGATTGAGAAAGGATTATTCGAGCCGTCACATAAAATATAATTGTTCGGGTGCTCATTTTGAGCCTAACAGGGAACCTCGTGAGAGTCGAGGACGGGCCCGCCGCTGTAACCGGAGACGAACGTCGCAAGTATGCCACTGATTTAATATGAATCGGGAAGGCGCGACAAGTAGGTTTGATCCGGGAGTCAGAAGACCTGCCAGAACAAATAATGCTGAATATCGTGGAGAGATTTCAGCGTTTATTTGATCCTGCCGGATAAAAAAGGGAAATCCCCGGGTCGAAACTTAAATAGTTTCGGTGCGGGGATTTTTTGGTTTAAAGGAGATGAAATGCAATCAGGAAAATTTTACGGGGTCGGTATCGGCCCCGGTGATCCGCGTTATCTGACGGTAATGGCGGTTGATGTTTTTCGGTCGGTTGATCTGATTTTTACAGTGGTCGGGCGTAATTCAAAATTCAGCGTTTCGCGGCAGGTTATTGATTCGGTGACTCAGGTTAAAGCTGAGAAACGGGAGCTGACCTTCAGTATGGCCCGTGACTGGGAGCTGCGGCGGCAGAGTGTGCAGGAGAACGCCGAAGAGATTCTCGCAGTATTAAAATCGGGCTTAAATTGTGCTTTTGCCACGCTCGGCGACCCCATGACTTACAGTACGTTTGGTTATCTTTTGAAAATCTTGCAGGAAGAGCTGCCCTCGTTAGAGACCGAGGTTGTGCCCGGGATCACTTCGTTTGCAGCCCTGGCGGCAAAATCGCAGACAGTTCTGGTTGAGGATGATGAGTCTTTGCACGTTTTTCCGGGCCAGAATGTCGAGTGCCCGGAGACGATTAAGCTTATGCCGAAGTCTGCCAATGTTATTTTGAAAAGCTATAAAAATCGCAACCGACTGGTTGAACATTTTAGTAAACAGGAGGGTTGCAGTATCATTTACGGCAGCCGTCTCTGTCTTGATGGTGAATTTACGGCAACCGCAGCGTCGGAAATTGTTGCGCACCCGGATGAGTATCTGTCTCTGATGATTATCAAAAAAGATTAGGGTGCGGTCTTATTTTGGAACACTCTAGAGTGAAAAAATCGGTTCCGCAATGGCGGCGCTGGTGCTGGTGGGGCTGGTGTTTGATTGCTGTTCTGTTGACGGCTTTTGTTTTTAGTCAGCTGCCGCTCAGTGTAAATCTAAAAGTCCTGAAAAGATTGATCCGGCTGACGCTGATGGTCGGGGCGGCAACTTTTATCGGCACGATATTTGAGGTTCGCAACTGGACCGGTTTTGCCCGGCTGCTGCTGAAACCGTTAATCAATTTTGCCCGGTTGCCGCAGATTGTCGGGGCGGCGATGATTACGGCCCTGTTTTCCAATCATGCTGCCGGCGGTATTCTCGCGGGCTCGTTTGCCGAAGATAGGATCAGCCGTTTCGAGATGCGGGTCGGGGCGATATGTAATTCTTACGCCGCCTATGTTTCGCACTCTTTCCGGGTTATGTATCCCGTGGTTGGTGCCCTCGGCCTGCCGGGGTTATACTATTTTGGCCTGATTTTCGGGTCGGGTCTTTTGATTACGTTGACGGCATTAACGATCTGCCGTTTTCGGCCGCAAAGTGCAATTTCAATCGATAACGGGATTGTCACCGGAGATGCTACGCCAACGCCGGTGATAAAGAAGATGATTTCCTGGCCAGAGACTATTTTTAGAGCTTGGTCAAGAAGCCGCAACATCCTGATTAGGGTGCTCTGGGTTACGGTGCCGCTCTATCTTTTGGCATCGTATTTTAATTATATCGGCATTTTTCAGGTCTGGAAAGAGTTTGTACCCGAAATCGCGGCGCCTTTTTTCCCGCCCGAAGTGCTGGCCATAATGGCTGCCCGGTTAGGGGGCTTGGTGAGTGCGGCCGGGGTTGCTTTTGAATTTTATGACCACGGCAGTATCGGCAGTGCGCATATTTTGTTGGCACTGCTGGCCGGTAATCTGATTACCAATCCGATTCGCATGTTGCGGCGCAATCTGCCGACGGCCATGGGGATCTTTCCGCCACGGGATGGTTTTTTTATCGTTATGGTGATGCAGATGAGTCGGTTGTTGTTTGTGATTCTTTACATCGCCATCCTAATTGCCTGGCTGCACCTGCATCAGGGGTGATGAGATATGCTGAGTTATCCGATTAATCTTCTTTTACAAAATCGCCCCTGTCTCGTGGTTGGTGGCGGTCCGGTGGCGCTGCGGAAAGCGACCCGTTTGCTTAAGGCGGCCGCCCGGGTAAAAGTTGTGGCCCCGGAAGCCGTTGCCGGTTTGCACGAATTAGCTGCAGCCGGTCAGCTGGAACTGGTTTTACGCAAATGTCTGGAGGCTGATCTTGATGGTGTTTTTCTGCTCTTTTTGGCCTCTGATGATCACAGATTTAATCAGCAGTTGCTGGATAGAGCCCGGAGTTTAGGGGTTTTGAGCTGCGCCGTTGATAAAAACTGGTCAGCGGGTGATTTCATCACCCCGGCAAGCTGTGACGGCGCCGGTTTGCAGCTTGCCGTTGCTACCGGCGGCCGCTCCTGTATTCGCTCTAAATCGGTTAAAAATTTTCTTGCCGGTCAACTCGAGACTCTGGCCGCAAAAGTGGTGCTGAGCACATTTACAATTTCTGGTGAGAATCAAGTAAATGAATTTAATCCAGATCTGCCGGACTTTGTAGTTGCATCGATAAAACTTATTACCGGCGTGCGCGAGTTTGCTGTTTGTCATGCTGCCGGTAGCTTTGAGGTTGTGGCTCTGCTCAGTCTTGACGAAGGAGTTAACCGGTTATTGCGGTTGATTCTTAAAGATGCGATTGGGGAAACTGGGGCTGAAATTATAGAATGTCGCGGCGAAGAGGCATTTAAGTATCTTTTCCGGAAAACTTCGGCCACCGCTGTACCTCGATCTCTTTTTGCAAATTGCAGTGCTGAATGTCGTTTTAGTAGTGGTTTGAAGAGGTTAAACACTTTGTTAATGCAGTCAGAAAACTTAAAGGTAGATCCCGGGAGCGGATGGCGGAAATATGCAGATTATTGTCGGAAGTTATAAACTTGAAATCGTCAAAAATTTTCTTTGTGAGCTCGGAGATCTCCTGCCGGAGCTTGAATTTATTCATGAAGAGTTTGCGCCGGTTACGGAACTGCGTGATCTAAGTACTGATCCCGGTTTGAGCCGGGGATTGCCTTGGGAAAAATTGTTGGTGGCGTTGTCTGAACATCAGCTTGCGGGGGCTATCTATCGCTCTGACATGCTGCCGCAAAACGTGCCCGATGAAATTGATAAATTTTCTCTGCCGGACCGTTATCGGGCTGGTGAATTTTTACACTCAGGCGCTGCTGCTGCCGGTTTAACTCTGTTGTTTCGCCGCGGCGATGTGCTTATGCCGATCATTCGCAACCTTTTGCTGCCGCCGCTGGTTTTTGCCGGGGCCGGGATCGGCGGTATCGATAATGTCACGTTAGGGGTTGTCAACGCGCTTAAAGATTGTGATGTCTGTGTTTATGACGCCCTGATTCCCGACGGGATTATCGATTTTCTGCCGCCAGCGGCAAAAAAGATTTTTGTCGGCAAACGCCGTGGCCACCACTATATGAAACAGGCTGAAATTAACCGACTCCTGATTGAATTGGGCAAAAGCGGCAAAAAAGTTGTGCGCCTCAAAGGTGGCGATCCGTCAGTTTTCGGCCGTTTGGCCGAGGAGGTTGATTCCCTGCAAAGGGAGGTTCTCTCATTTAGGGTGCTGCCGGGGATTACAACGTTGAATGTTGCGGCCGCCGGTTCAGGATTACTGCCGTCACGCCGGGGGGTTAACCGGGGTTTTACTATAAGCACCCCGCGCCGGGCCGGCAGCCACGATTTTGTCCCACTTTCAGAGAGAGAACTGAAAGAGTCTTTCAATGTTTATTATATGGCGGCTAACCTGGTGCCGGAGATTGTAACGACGATGCTCGCTGACGGCTTCCCTTCTGACTGGCCTGTAAGTCTGATTTATGATGCTGGCAGTTGGTCCGAAACCGTGATCTGCGGCACCCTTACCGATATCGAGGCAAAGATTTCCCGACCTGACTTAAAACGCCGTCCGGCCCTGGTTCTGACCGGAAAAAGTGCGGCGGAAAGTTATCTTTTTCAGACGAATGCTCCACTTGAGAAGAAAAAAATTATCTGTTACGGAGCGGAGCGCAAGCTTTATTCCCCGGCGAAAACTGCGATCGAAAATTTCGGCGGCAAGTCTATGTTTGCAACCGTTGACACCCTTGCCGATGCAGAATCAGATATTTTCAAGCTCGAATATGCGGCAATTATTTTTCTGGACGAACAGTCTCGTCAAGATTTTTATAGTAAATTTAGTTGCGGCTCGTTAGGCGATAAAATTACAGTGATGGTGGCGGATGCGAGTGACTGCCGGCCGTTTGTAGCTGCGGGAAAACTTTCTGGGCCGGTGCCGACCTTGACTGCGCCGGATATTGAAAATGCAGTATTGCGCCTGGCCGCTTATTTCAGTAACCGCAAAATCGAAATGAGGCGTAATTACACAATGAAAATGGAGATCTCTAATGGCAGGTAAAGTTAGTTGGGAAATGTCGGGTAACGAGGTTGAGGCGGAGAGTTTCCGTCGGATTGATGTTGAGGCGCCAGAGCACAATTTCAGTGAGCAGGAGTGGCATATTGCCCGGCGTCTTATTCATACCACCGGGGATTTTTCGATTATTGAAGAACTTAAATTCCGCCACGATCCGATCAGTGCCGGCCTGCAGGCATTACGGCGCCGCGCGACTATTTTCTGCGATTCGAATATGGCCCGCAGCGGGGTTTCGGTGGCGCGCCTGCAGAGGCTTAATCCGGGTTATGAAAAATCATCGATTCACTGCTATATTGCCGATCCTGATGTCGCCGATATTGCGAAAGAGCGCGGCTGTACCCGGGCTTTGGCGGCGGTGGAGAAGGCAAAATTGATTCTTGAAGGTGCTATCGTTTTAATCGGCAACGCGCCGCTGGCGCTGGCTAATATTGTCCGCTTAAGTCAGGAAGAGAATCTGAAACCGGCCCTGATTATCGGGATTCCGGTCGGTTTTGTTAATGTGACCGAGGCCAAAGAGATGTTGGGCGAGACCGATATCCCGCATATTGTCGTTGAGAAACGCCGCGGCGGCAGCGCCCTGGCCGTGGCGACCCTGCACGGTATTATTGAAAACGCATAAGTTTTGTCACAGACGCACACAGACTTTGAGGGTTTTCGTCCGCCTTTGTCCGTGTGAGTCTGTGGCAAATTGAAATTAATGAATAGAAGCATATAAGAATCTAATGACCCGAAAAGCAAAAGAATCTCTGCGTTGTGGTTTTACTACCGGGGCCGCAGCTGCCGCGGCCGGGGTTGCGGCTTATCGTTTTGTCGTTGAGAAAAAGCTGCCGGAGAGAATTGATCTGCTTTTTCCGGAGGGTCAGATTCGTGAATTTGAGATTACGACAAGTGACACGGGGTCAGCGCAGGTTATTAAAGATGCCGGCGATGATCCGGATATTACCGATAAAGCCCGCATCAGTGCAAGTTTCGGGTTTGCTGAAATTGAGGATTTACAGCCGGAAGACTATCTCATCGATATCGGTCGTGCTCAACTTATTTTGCGGGGGGCAGCCGGAGTTGGCCTTTGTCAGCGCCGGGGGCTTGATTGTGATGAGGGGAAATGGGCCATAAATAAAGTTCCGCGTCGGATGATTGCTGAAAACCTTAAACGGGCCGGCTTCGGTCGGGAAAAAGGCTGCGGATTACTGACGATTACGGTTGCCGACGGCCGCAGACTGGCGCGGAAAACCCTGAATGCCAAGCTCGGGATTGAAGGTGGCATCTCAATCTTGGGAACCTCCGGGATTGTCTATCCCTACAGCCATAAAGCCTACATCAAAACGATTGCGGTGCTGGTTAAGGCGGTAGCGGAATGCGGCGGTCGGGAAGTGGTTTTCTGTACCGGCGGCCGCACCCTGAAAGCGGCGCAAAAACATCTGCCTAAGGTACCGGATGAAGCCTTTATCCGGATCGGCGATTTTATCTCCGCCAGTCTGGAAGAGGTAGAAAATGCTCGCTCTAAATATCCTGTTCTGGAGCGTGCGGTTATCGCCTGTATGCCAGGGAAGTTGTGTAAATATGCGGCCGGTTTTAGTTACACTCACGCCGCCAGCGTCACGCAAACGCTGCAGCCGCTGGTTAAAATTATGACTGAATTGAGAGCCGATTCAGCTCTTGTCGATGAAGTTGCGCATTGTGCCTCTGTGCGCCAGGCATTATCCCTGCTGCCCGACAATATCTATCAGCCGATTCTTGAGAGAATGTCGGACACAGCGCTTACAGCTTTGAAAAAGTGGGCGCCAACCTTGAATTTACGCCTTCTGCTTTACGATTATGATGGCAATCTGTTGCTTGACAGGAGTTGAAATGACTGGAAAAATTACAATTTTATCCTGCGGGACGGCGCAGAAAAATATGGCGCACGGTCGGGCTCAGCTCTTTGCCGAGGCCGGTATTCTGGTCGGGAGTCGGCGTTTGTTGGCAGGCTACCCCGATTTTAGCGGGGAAATGATTGTTTTTGGGGCCGATACCGCAGAAACTGTTCTGAAATTGTGCGAATCGGCATCTCAAGGTGCGAAAATTGTTGTTCTGGCCTCCGGTGATGCTCTTTTTCATGGGATCGGCGGGACGTTTGCCCGTCTGGATAAAGAGAGACTTTCAGATTTTGAGCTTAATATTGAACCGGCACCGACTGCCTTTCAGTCTCTTTTTTCACATTTAGGGCTTCCCTGGGATAGGGCTCGTTTTTTCAGTATGCATCAGGGCGGCAGAGTTCCGGCCCGGGAAATTTTAAGTGCTCCGCTGGCGGTGGTGTATGGCGGCAGCCGGACTAATGCCGTGCAGACCGCCGCAATTTTGGTTGAAAATTTTCCGGAATTTGGCAAGCGTCCGGCGGTTCTGGCCGAAAATCTCGGATTTGAGAATGAGAAAATTTTTTCAGCGACGCTTTCTGAAATAAGCTGTTTAAGTTGCGGGCCGATCTCCATCCTGTTGCTTTTAGAAATGGGTGACTCAGCTGCGGCCGGGCCGGAGTTGGCCTTGGGGCTTAATAACGATTTTTATGAACATGAAAAAGGCTTGATTACAAGTTCCGAAGTGCGCTGTGCAGCACTGTCGAAACTGCGTCTGCCGCCGACCGGAGTTTTATGGGATATCGGCGCCGGCAGCGGTTCGGTTGGCCTTGAGGCGGCGGCCCTGCGGCCTGGAATGGCTGTTTATGGATTAGAGCAGAATTCGGCTCGCATCAGCCAGATTGCAGATAATGCCAAACGACTTGGAGTGGCCAACTTCACAGTTGAAAATGAGGCCGCACCAGATGGTTTTCAAGATTTTCCGGCGCCGGACCGGATTTTTATCGGCGGCGGCGGCGAAAAGCTTGCGGACATTCTTGTATCTGGTTTCGCCAGGTTGAAACCGGGTGGGATTCTGGTTGTCTCAGCCGTAACTCTTGAAGCCTTAAGGGAAATTGCCGAGTTTAGACCCGAATCTCGAATTGAGACCGTGCAGATTGCAATCGCCCGGGCCACGGATTTGGCCGGGAAATACCATTTTATGAAAAATGAAAACCAGATCACTCTCTCGGTTTTCAAAAAGTGATTTCAGACCGCTGTGTGCAGCCATATATAAAAAAAGTAATTATGGCTTCAGTTTGATTTCTAAACCTAATCCACGAATTGCACGAATTACACTAAAACCTTTCGTGTTAATTAGTGTAATTCGTGGAAGTAAAAACTATTTTACAGATTTAGTTACATAAGAAGGAGTTCTGAGTTTGATGGATACTCAAGTGATTTTTGCCGGTGCCGGGCCCGGTGCCCCTGATCTTTTGACTCTACGCTGCGCTAAGGCTCTGGCCGTGGCCGATTTGGTTATTTATGCCGGTTCTCTGGTAAATCCTGAGGTCTTGCAGCACTGCCGGCCGAAGTGCCGTCTGGTTGATAGCGCCCGGATTGATCTTGATGAAGTTATCGCTTTGATTAAAGAGGCGGTCTCCTGGAATCAGAAAGTTGTGCGTCTACATACCGGCGATCCCGCAATGTACGGGGCGATTTCGGAGCAGATGAACCGGCTTGATGAACTTAAAATTGAGTATGAGATTATTCCCGGCGTCAGCAGTGTTTTTGCGGCCGCAGCCGCCCTTAAATGTGAATTTACGATGCCCGATTTGAGTCAGAGTTTGATCTTGACCCGGACTGCGGGGCGGACGCCGATGCCGGATAAGGAGACTGTCGCAAATTTTGCCGCAACCGGCGCAACTTTGGCATTTTTCTTAAGTGCCGGCAATATGGAAAATCTGACCAAAGAGTTGATTTCCGGCGGCAAACCCCCTGCAACTCCGGCGGCGGTGGTTTATCGTGCGAGCTGGCCGAATCAGAAGATTATCCGGGGAACGCTGGCTGATATTTTCGTTAAAGTTACCGCTGCCGGCATCCGCCGCCAGGCTCTGCTTCTGGTGGGAGAGGTTTTAGAGCGTTCCGGGAGTTTGTCGTTGCTTTATGATAAACACTTTTCTCACGGCTACCGGAGTCAGCGCAGTGATGAATTTTTCTCAGGCAGATGTGCACTCTACGCCATGTCAAAAACCGGATATGCCAAAGCCCTGGAGATTGCCGGGGCCCTTAATGATGCCGAAATTTTTATTCCGGAACGAATTTTAGCGGGGTCTGCAACGGTTGCTGCTGAAAGTTCAGCCAAAATTCCGGTCAAAGCGTTTGCTGCCGGAAAAATGGATAAGCTGCTTGCGAAAACCTGGGATGATTTCTCCGGCCATATTTTTATTGCGGCAACCGGGATTGCGGTGCGGAAGATCTCTCCGCTGCTCAAACACAAAACAGTTGATCCTGCGGTTTTAGTCTGCGATGAGAACGGCGCTCAGATTATCAGCCTGATCGGCGGCCATATCGGCGGCGCCAACCGCCTGGCCCGCAAGGTTGCGGGGATCACCGGCGGTACCGCAGTGATTACGACAGCGACTGATGTTCACAATATAATCGCTTTTGATGAACTTGCGGCCCGCAGTGGCTGGGAGATTAAAAATCCGGCCCAGATAAAAATATTCAATGCGGCCCTGCTGGAGAATGAAAGAATTGATGTTCTGCTGCCGGATGGCCTGTTTCAAGAACACTATGCCGATATGAAAAATCTGCGAGAGGTGGCAGAGGTTGCTGAAATAACGGCCAAACTGGCAGTTGTTTTCAATCCACCAGCTAATTGGCAACCCGAACCGGGTAGTGAAACTTTGCTTGTTTTGCCGAAGCCGGAGTCGCAATGCGAAAATTGATTCTTGGCGCCGGCTGCCGCCGCAATGTCAGTTTTGCCGATCTTAAAGCGGCTTTGCATCTGTTTCTGGAAAAAAACGAGATTGAGTCGGATGAGATTACGCTGCTTGCCAGCTGTGATCTGAAAAGTGACGAGATTGGCCTGCTGGAATTGGCCCGCTTTCTTCAAGTTGCAACTAAATTTTTCCCCAAGGAAGTTTTAAACCGGGTCGCAGTTCCAAATCC
>JAOZKP010000712.1 GCA_029935295.1 bacterium
CGGTAATGCCAAATCAATTCATAAAGGGAAAATTGTCTGCAGTTACTGTATGGGCAGCCGGCGTCTCTATGATTTTATTGACAATAACCCGATGTTCTCTTTTTATCCGATAGACTATGTCTGCAGTACGGAGCTGATTTCAAAGAATACAAAATTTACTTCCGTTTCTCAGGCTTTTGCCGTCGATCTTACCGGTCAGGTCTGTACCGATCAGTTTGAAGGGGAATTTTACGGCGGCGTCTCGACCCAGTCGGATTTTTTACGGGGCGCGGCCAGATCAGACGGGGGAAAGGCGATAATCTGTCTGGCCTCGACCAGTGCCGCGGGCAAGACCTCCCGGATTCGGCCGCTGCTGCAGAAAGGTGAGGGGGTGACGGTGCCCCGTTCCGAGGTGCATTATATTATTACGGAGTACGGCAGTGCCTATCTTTTCGGTAAAACCATTTGCGAAAGAGCCCTTTCCCTGATTGAAATTTCCCATCCCGATTTCCGCCAGGAGCTGCTTGATGAAGCAAAACAGCTAGGTTATGTACGTCAGGATCAGGTTTTAAAGAGCAAGGTTGCTTATCCTGCCAATGAAGATCGTAAGGTTGTCTTAAAAAACAACGAGAAAGTTCTGATCCGTCCCTCCAAAGCCAGTGATGTGCAAAAACTGCAGGAGATCTTTTATGATCTCTCCATAAAAGATGTCTACACCAGATTTTTTTCTCATCTGAAAGCGCTGCCCGTGTCGCAGGCCGAATATTTATGCAATGTTGATTATGAGAATGATATGGCTTTTGTTGCCGTGGCAGGTGATCGGGAGATAAATTTAATCGTGGGCAGTTCCTGTTATTTTGTCAATCCGTCCACGAATCTGGTGGAGGTTGCTTATATGATTCTACCGAAGTATCAGAGTGTCGGTCTGGGTAGTGCGTTGCAGGAAAGGATGATTGAGTACGCGAAAGCAAAAGGATTTCGTGGGTTTACCGCAAGTATTCTGGCTGAGAACAAGAAAATGCTTAAACTTGCGAAGGGTAATAGTGCTTTTTCTGATATATCAATGAGTCATTCA
>JAOZKP010000063.1 GCA_029935295.1 bacterium
TCTGTTTTTATGCGTATCTATTCCCGTTATCTTTTGAAAGAGATGTTAACTCTCTTCTTATTGAGTCTGTTGACACTGCTTTCGATCTATTTCCTGGTCGATTTTTTTGCCAAGGTTGATAACGCCCTGGAAAACAATGCCGGTTTTTTGGCGCTCTTTATGTTTCTGATTAATCAGATGCCGTTTGTTTTGGGGAAATTTATTCCTTTGGCTCTGTTACTGGCAACGATGCTGAGTTTGGGCGGGCTTGCTCAGAATAATGAGGTTGTGGCTTTTCAGGCAGGCGGCTTGAGTCTTTATCGGCTGGCTTTGCCGTTGGTCGGGGCCGGGCTGGTATTGGCGGGCGTGACTTTCTATATAAACAACAACCTGGTGCCGATCACCAGTATGCGGGCCGACCACTTGAAAACTGTGGCAATCAAGGGTGATAAAGAGAAGAATCTTTACAATCTCAAGAGCTTATGGTATTCCGATAAAGATGTAATATACTTTTTTGAGGACCTTGACCCGGTTAATGAGACGATCGCGAAAGCTCTGATTTATCGTTTTGCTGAAGATCGGCGCCTGCGACAGCGGCTTGATATTGAGGGTTTAAGTTTTCATTCTGCTGACAGGCAATGGTTCGGGAAAAGTGTCAGGGTTCGGGATTTCAGGTTTAATGATGGTTTTACCGATGTTGTCAAATTTCAGCAGCGGGAGAATATGGAGCTTGTTATCCCGGCAACTTTTAAAGATTTTCTGGTGCCGCGCAAAGAGCCGGACCGCATGACTTTGACTGAGCTTAAGAGTTATATCAGCAAAGCTAAAAATGCCGGGTTTTCGCATATTGAGTATTCGGTTGAGATCTTTAACCGGATGTTTTATCCTTTTTCCTGTCCTTTGATGATTCTTCTGGCGATTCCGTTTTCGGTCGGGACCCGGCGGCACGGCGGTGCGGCCCAGGGAATTGCTGTAAGTCTGTTTCTTGGATTTTCGTTCTGGGTGGTTTTGTCACTGTCGCTGGCATTAGGCCAAGGGCGTCTTTTGGGCCCATTTACGGCGGCAATTTCACCTTATATTTTGTATGGTACCTTTGCAGTTTTCATGTTGCGTCAAAGAGTCAGTTAGAATGATTTAAGTGAGTTTTTGACCACTTCAAGATTATTAATTTCAGGAGTAAATTGATGTCCATACCCCAGGAGACGACCGACCTGTTGCGTGAAGTTGAAGAGATTGTAGAAACTTACAGGGGGTATCTTTGATCTGGCGCAGATGCAGGAGCGGATGCATGAAATAGAGGATATGAGTTCGGGCGAGGATTTTTGGAAAGATTCTGAAAATGCCCGTGATATATTGAAAGAGGGAACCCTGCTGAAGCGCGAGGTTGAACGTTGGCAGGGAATTGAGATCGGTTGCGAAGAGGTTCGTCTTTTAGCCGATATGCTGCATGATGAGGATGATCCGGAAAGCCTGAAAGAACTTCAGTCCCAGCTGACTCGTTTGAAGCAGAATCTGACCTTGGTACGCCTTGAAAAAATGATGTCGGGCGAGCACGACGGTGGCAATGCGATTGTCAACATCAACGCCGGTGCCGGCGGTACGGAAGCTCAGGACTGGGTCGAAATGCTGTTGCGGATGTATCTGCGCTGGTCCGAGAAACGGGGTTGGAAAACCAGCATTGTTGATATTCTGCCGATGGATGAGGGCGGTATCAAAAGTGTTACTTTTATCGCTTCCGGTGATCATGCTTTTGGCAATTTTCGTTCAGAGAGCGGTATTCACCGCCTAGTTAGAATCTCACCTTTCGATGCCGGCAACCGGCGTCACACATCTTTTGCCTCAGTTTATGTCTGCCCCGAGATTGATGATGATATCGAGGTCGAAATTAATGATGCTGACCTTCGAGTTGATACCTACCGGGCCAGCGGCGCCGGGGGCCAGCATGTTAACAAAACCGACTCGGCGGTGCGGATCACGCATCAGCCTTCCGGTATTGTTGTTCAGTGCCAGAATGAGCGTTCCCAGCATAAAAACCGGGCTTATGCCATGAAAATCCTCAAAGCCCGCCTTTATGAAAAAGAGATGGAAGAGCGCCGCCGGGCCCAGGATAAAGTCGAGAGTGCGAAGATGGATATCGCCTGGGGCAGTCAGATTCGCTCTTATGTTCTCCATCCTTATCAGTTGATTAAAGACCATCGGACAGAGTGCGAAACCGGAAATGTTAATCAGGTTCTGGACGGCGGCCTGGATGCTTTTGTCGAAGCCTTTCTTTTGCAGCAGATGCAGCAGAAATAGGTTTTGAATTGTGTAGGGAGCAGCGCCTGCGTATCTGCTCTCGTAAAGGTTAAAATTGCGTGAGGGATTAGACTGATGTTGACTGAACAGATTATATCCGGGGTTACCTCAAATGATGTCAATCCGGAAGGTTTGCGTCTGCTTCCTTTAGGGGGCCTGGGTGAGATTGGAATGAATCTCATGGTGCTCGAATATGCCGATGAGATTTTTATTATCGATTGCGGTTTGATGTTTCCTGAACCTTATATGCTCGGGGTTGATATTGTTATCCCGGATATTGCCGCTCTTTTATCCGAAAAAGAGCGGGTTAAAGGGATAATCCTGACCCATGGCCATGAGGATCACATTGGGGCTCTGCCGTTTATTTTGCCGCAGCTTAAAGTTCCGGTCTACGGGACACAGTTAACTATCGCAATGGTCGCCCGCCGTTTGGAAGAGCATGATCTTTTAAGTGAATCTGAGCTCAATGTTGTTAATCCCGGCGAGACCATTGCCACTAACCATTTTTTGATTGAATTTATTGCGGTCGTGCATTCAATCCCGCAAGGGGTCGCCCTGGCGATTACAACGCCGGCCGGGGTTGTAATTCACTCGGGTGATTTTAAGATTGATCATACCCCGTTAAGTGGTGAAAAGACCGATCTCAACCGTTTTGCCGAGCTTGGTAATGAGGGGGTTGATCTGCTGCTGGCAGACAGTACCAATGTTGAGAACGCCGGATATTCGGTGAGTGAGGCTGAAGTTAAAAAGGCCTTTACCGGATTTTTGTCAGCGGCCTCCGGGCGGATGATTGTTACCTTGTTTGCTTCAAATCTCAATCGAATTCAGGAAATTATCCGGCTGGCGCACGAGTTCGGCCGTAAAGTGGCAATTTTAGGGCGCAGTTTGCACAATAATACGTTGATTGCCCGGGAAATTGACCTGTTTGACATCCCGGCTGATACCCTGGTTGATATTGAAGAGATTGCCTCTCTGCCGCCGGAAGAGATTCTGGTGATTACCACCGGCAGCCAGGGTGAGCCGTTTTCGGGACTTTCATTGATGGCCTCCGGCAACAGTAAATGGCTTAAAGTAGATTCCGGGGATACGATAATCTTCTCGTCCCGTTTTATTCCCGGCAATGAGAAAGCGATCAGCAATCTTATCAACCGGCTTTCAAGGCTTGGAGCTAAAGTTCTCTATCGGCCGATCGCCTTCACTCATGCATCCGGCCATGCTTTTCGTGATGAACTGGCACTTCTGCACAATCTGGTTAAACCAAAACATTTCATTCCGATTCATGGTGAGTATCGGCACTTGAATCTGCATGCCGAATTAGCAGTTAGACTCGGCGTTGAAGCGGGTCGGTCGCAAGTTGTTGTTGACGGCAATTTGGCTCAATTGGATGAAGACGGGCTTCAGGTTATCGGCCAGGTCGAACACGGTAAAATCTTGATTGACGGTAAAGGGGTTGGAGAGATCGATTTTGCGACTCTGCACGATCGCCGCCATCTCTCTGCCAACGGCATGGTGATGATCGTGGTCGGCATCAATGAGAGCAGCGGTGAAATTGTTTACGGTCCGGAAATTACGACGAAAGGTCTGATTGCCGATGAAAATGAGATAATTATGGATGAACTTTATGGCACAGTTGCCGTTGTCCTTGAAGCCATTCCTACTGCTGAGCGGAGTGACTGGATCGAAGTGAAAGCGGTGTTGCGCCGGGCTGTGAAGAAATACTTCCGGACTACCCTGGATAAAAAACCGATTATCTTACCGGTAATTATTGAGTTATAGAAATAATGGCAATGGCAAAAATAACCATTAAAAGGCAGGAGTGGAAGGCGGAGATGGCCGGGATTATTTTTCTCGGTTTTGCTATCTTTCTGCTGATGGCCCTGCTCTCCTATTCCCCCCGGGACCCGTCTTTAAATCATACAGTCAGCGGTACGGTTGAGATTGCAAACCTTGGCGGCCGGATCGGGGCGTTAACCGCAGATATTCTGTTGCAGGGGGTTGGTTTCGGGTCTTTGATTCTGCCGCTCTACCTGCTCGGGATTTTCATCGGCCTTCTCAACAGTAAAAAGTATCCTCCGTTAAGCAGTATCGGCGGGGTCCTGCTGCTGGTTTTCTGTACGGCGATCTGGAGCACATTGATCTATCCGGTCTGGGTCGTACAAGGGGCCGAAATATTTACCGGCGGGGTTCTGGGGAAAGTAGTTGGTGAATTTTTCCTCTCATTTTTCAATCCGATCGGTACTTATCTTCTGATGAGTGTTTTTTTCGCGCTGGCTTTAATTGTCACGACCCATATATCACCTTTGCGGATTGCGGGGCTTCTGATAGCCACAATTTTGGCGGCCGGCCGCCTGGTGATGCTTGGTATTAACAATATTTTTACATTCTGTAAGGGATTGCTCAAACGCTCCGGAAAAAGTCCGGCACCGGTGGTTCCGGACTCTCCGGAAAAAGCTAAAAAACGTCTGAAGAAGGTTAAAATCGGCCGGCCGCATGCGGAAAAACCCAAGCCGGCTCCGATGAACCAGGGGGCCCTGCCGTTTCTGCGGGGGAGCGGTAAGATTACCCTGCCGAGCCTGAGTCTGCTTGAAGAGCCGCCGCCGAAACGCAAGAAAAGTACTGATGATGAAAGTCTGCGGCTGAAATCACAGCAGCTTGAGAATAAACTGCGTGATTACGGGGTTCAGGGGCAGGTGGTGGCAGTGCATCCGGGGCCGGTCGTAACCATGTATGAATTTCAGCCGGCTGCCGGAATTAAGTTGAGTAAAATAAGCTCTTTATCTGATGATCTGGCGCTGGCGATGAGTGCCATGTCGGTGCGGATTGTCGCCCCGATTCCTGGTAAAGCGGTGGTCGGGATCGAAATTCCAAATCTCGAACGGGAAGGGGTTAATTTCAAGGAGCTGTTGTTAAGTTCGACTTTTCAAAAGAGTAAAAGTGCCTTGCCGCTGGCATTGGGTAAAGAGATTGACGGGGTGCCGATGGTCGCCGATCTTGCGAAAATGCCGCATCTTCTGATCGCCGGTTCCACCGGTTCGGGAAAAAGTGTCGGTATTAACTGTCTGATCTGCAGTATCCTTTTTAAGGCGATGCCGGATCAGGTTAAGTTCATTATGGTCGATCCCAAACGGCTTGAACTTTCAGTTTACGACCATATCCCGCATCTGCTGCTGCCGGTGGTTACCAATCCGAAGCGGGCGGCGGCCGCCCTGCGCTGGGCAGTTGAGGAGATGGAGCGCCGCTACAGCCTGATGTCGAAAACGGGGACCCGGAATGTGGTATCCTATAACCGTTTTGTTGAAAAAGAGTTGGCTAAGCGAAATCAGATATCCCGGCCTGAACCTGAATTTGATGAAACTGAACCCGGTTTTGAGGGTGGTGCCGGAAGTGCCGAAGATGGCGCAGCTGAAGCTGAATTACCGCTGGAAAAATTTCCCTATATTGTTATTATTATAGATGAATTGGCCGATCTTATGATGGTGGCCTCGAAAGAGGTGGAAGAGTCGATTACGCGTCTGGCGCAGATGGCGCGGGCGGCCGGCATTCATCTGATTCTGGCAACTCAGCGGCCGTCGGTTGATGTTATTACCGGCCTGATTAAAGCTAATTTCCCGGCCCGGATCTCCTTTCGGGTTTCGTCACGTATCGATTCGCGGACAATTTTAGACTCATCCGGAGCTGAACATCTGCTCGGTAATGGAGATATGCTGCTCTTAAGTCCGGGCGGTTCAGTTTTTACCCGCCTGCACGGCGCTTTTATCAGTGATGAGGAGATAAAAGATTTAACCGACTATCTTCGCAGTCAGGGTACACCTGAGTATCAGGATGACATGCTGAAAAAACATGAGGAAGCTCTGGCCAAAGCGAAAGCTAAAGGCCGCTCCCGTAACGGTGAGGCTGCCGCAGATGGTGAAGATGGGGACTATGATGAACTTTACGATCAGGCTGTTGCTTTTGTAGCCTCTCTGAAAGGGGCATCAGCCTCAATGATTCAACGCAAATTCAGAATCGGTTATAATCGTGCCGCCAGAATTATCGAAACCATGGAACGTGAAGGTATTGTCGGGCCCTCAGAGGGCAGCAAACCTCGAAAAATTCTAATTCAGCCAATCGACGCTTAGGGTAATAAATTACTGATAATGTTCTCAAAAATCTACTTCAAAGTTCTCGCCGTAACCATTCTCATAATCGCTGTCTTTGCGGGAGTGATTGTTTTCTATCTCTCCCCCCAGATTGAAGAGCGTGTGATCCATCTCGAAGAAAAGACTGGTAAGGCCCATCTGCAGGAGATTACAACTGTGGTCAACTCCGCAGCGCGTGAGTTGAACAGTTATGAGCTGAATGCGATCACAATGCATAAGGAAGAGTTGCGGGATGTAACTGAAGTTGCATCCCGCCTCGTGGAAGAGCTCTATAAATCTTCACAGCCGGAGCAGATAAGAGAGCATATCCTGACCGAGGTAAATGCTTTCAGGGAAAATCTTTTAAGCTATTACGACCAGAGTCAACAATCTTTCTCACCCCGTGAAATCAAGAAAATCATAAAAGATTTTGTTAAACTCTATCGCTATGACAGCGGTACCGGGTATTTTTTCATAAATCATAATACCACCAATGTGTTGCATCCGATCAAGCCGGAACTTGAAGGTAGAGATCTGGTTGACCTGCAGGATTCGGATGGCAAATATTTCATTCGAGAGTTTGCCCGGGTTGTCGGGCAGGAAAATGAAGGTTTCTGTTCTTATAAGTGGCTTAACCCAACTTCAAATGAAATCGAAGAGAAATTAACCTATATCTTCAAATTTCCTCCTTTTGACTGGATTATTGGCACCGGTTTTTATCTGCCGGAGGTCAAACGTCAGAAACAGAAAGAGGCCCTCGATTATATTGCCAATCTGCGTTATGGTGATAATGAGTACTTCTTTGTCAGCAACTACGACTCGGTTTTGATCAGTCATCCGACTTTGAAGGGTCGGGATATGCGGCAGGTCAAAGATCCGAAAGGGATATTGATCGTACCGCCGATGGTTAAGGTGGCTCGGGAGCATGGCCAGGGTTTTCATAGTTATTCATGGTCTAAATTGAAAGCTGAAGGTAGTCTGCAGGATAAGGGTCAATTGTATGAGAAATTGACTTTTACGAAAGATATTAAAGAGTGGCAGTGGGTTATCGGCACAGGTATCTATCTCGACCAGGTGGAGCACGATGTTGCAAGGAAAAAATCTGACCTGATTAAAAATCTGCGGCAGTTAATGTTGACCACCAGAATCGGAAAGACTGGTTACATCTTTATCTTTGATTCTCAAGGGAATATGATAATTCATCTCAACTCCAACATCGAAGGTACAAACACCAGTAAGCTTAAAAATCCTGGCAAAAGTAGTTTCATACTTGACGATTTAGTCGACGCTTATAATTCTGGAGTTCGGGTTCTCTATTATAAATGGGACAAACCTGAAGATAAGGGGCATTATATTTACGAAAAGGTTTCCTGGATAGATTATAATAAAGATTTTAACTGGTACATCTGCAGTTCGGCCTATATCTCTGAAATCAATTCCACGGCAAATCAAATACGGCAATATATCGGCGTTATCTCTTTCGTTTTAGTGTTGTTGGCTCTTCTGATAAGTGTATTTTTATTCAGAAAGATGTTTAACCCGATTGAAACCCTGTCGCGCAAGGTCCTGCAGGTAAAAAATGGGGATTTGAGTGTCAGAAGTGAGATTACTACCGGTGATGAAGTCGGTACTCTGGCCCTGATGTTTGATGAGATGTTAGATACAATCGAAGATAACATTACGACTCTGGATAATAAAGTAAATGAAAGAACCAGAGATCTGAATGAACAGAAGGAGGTGTTTGAGACCCTTTTTTATCACACTGCTGATGCCGCGACAATTATTAAGAAGGGCAAGTTTATTGATTGTAACCAGGCGGCGCTAGATATGATTGGTTGTGATAGTCGGGAGGAGTTTCTTAATTCAAACCCATTTCAATTTGCGACCAAGTTACAGCCGGATGGTCAACAGACAATAGCCCAGGCTGATGAAATGGTGAAAATTTGTCTCGAAAAAGGTTTTCATCGTTTTGAGTGGGTTATTGCCAGGGTCGACGGAAGTGAATTCTGGGCCTCGGTTACATTGACCCGGATACGGATTAAAGGAGAGAATCTGCTTTACGTCGTCTTTCGGGATATCTCGGAAGCCCGGAAAATCAAAGATGAGTTGTTTGAAGCTAAGATCAAGGCGGAAGCGGCGACCCAGTCAAAGTCGGAATTTCTGGCGAATATGTCACATGAAATCCGGACTCCGATGAATGGAATTATGGGGATGACCCATCTGATACTCCAGACTGCTCTTAACGAAAAGCAGAGAAACTTTTTGCAGAAGATCGAAAGTTCATCCCAGTCTCTCCTGGAAATTATCAATGATATCCTTGATTTTTCCAAGATAGAGGCCGGCAAGCTGGAGATTGAAATCATCAATTTTGATCTTTTCGAGGTTATTGATACGGTTGTCGGTCTGGTTGAGTTTAAAACTCAGGAGAAACAGCTGGAATTGATTGTCAGTTACGGATCGGAACTGGGTCGTAAATTCAGAGGTGATCCGCTGCGGATCTCGCAGATTCTGACAAATCTGATTGGCAATGCGGTGAAATTTACTGAGTACGGTGAAATTGCGGTCTATGTACAGAGTCTGGAGGAAAACCGGGTTCGTTTTGAGGTCAGGGATACCGGTATCGGCATGAGTGTTGAGATGCAGGCTAAGCTTTTTCATTCATTTGCCCAGGCTGACGGGGGGACCAGTAGAAAATATGGCGGCACCGGGCTTGGTCTGGCCATATCCAAGCAGTTGGTTGAGCTGATGGGCGGCACTATCCGGGTTGATTCGAAGGAGGGGCAGGGGAGCTCATTTATCTTTGAACTTGAACTTGTGCCGGTGGTCGAAGAGTCGGTAAGGCAGACTTTTTCTTTTGCCGGCAAAAGAGTACTGATTGTCGATGATAATTCGACCTGGCAGAAAGTTCTGGAAAATCTATTGCACACTTTCGCGATTGAGGTGACTGTCGCTGATTCTGGTCAGGACGCGGTTGCCAAACTCAATAATTGCCGCAATAATCCTTTTGATCTGATTCTGATGGATTGGCATATGCCCGGTCTCGACGGGATCGAAACTACCAGACTGATTAACCGCTCCTGTGTTTTGCATGGCGGGCCGCCGCCGACAGTGATAATGGTCAGTGCTTTCCGGCAGGAGAGTATTGTCGCTTTGGCAAAGGAAGTCGGAATTCATAAATTTATTCCGAAACCAGTTAATCCATCGGTACTGCAAGATCTGTTGTGTGAAGTTTTTGTCGATGACAGCCCGGATCTATATCTTAGTCAGGAGTTAAAACCTGCGAGTTTGAAAGATGAATTAATGCGTTTACAGAAAAAGGTTATTCTTTTAGCTGAAGATAATACCATCAATCAGGATATTATCATCGGTCTGCTGGATGGCAGTGGCATTACTGTTGATATCGTCAGCAATGGTCGTCTGGCCGTGAAACAGTGTCGTGAGAAGGATTACGATTTGATACTTATGGATTTGCAGATGCCGGTTCTGGACGGTTATGCCGCCGCGAAATTAATTCGCGAGTTTGACCAAGAGATCCCGGTTATCGCGCTTACGGCTAATGCGATGGCCGGTGATGTCGAGAAAACTCATCTTGCCGGGATGAATGAGCATCTCAACAAACCGGTTGACGTTGAAAAATTATATGCCGTACTTTTGTACTACCTGGCCGGTAAACCGATTAACAGAAAGGGAAAAAACCGGGATGAAACTATCTCAGAAGATGTGGTACCGGCGTTGGCTGCTGATTTCAAATTGATCGATACCCAAAAAGGTTTATCTCACCTGGTCGGTAATGTTGAACTTTATAAAAAAATACTGCAGAATTTTGTGGCTGAATTTAAAGGTTTGGAGATTGACCTGCAGGATCAGGAGAGTGCTAGAACTATCCACACACTTAAAGGCCTGAGCGGTAATATCGGGGCCGCTGTCCTGCAGCAGACCTGTCGTGAACTTGAAGAGCATTGGGATGCAGGGTTGCTGCCGCAGCTCTATGAGCAACTGCAGTGTGTGATTGCTGAAATTGAACATAACATTCCCGCTGAAAACAGTTTTGACGCTGACTTTGATGAGAAAATTGAGGGCACATTTTTTACTGAAAAAATTGCTGATCTCAAAGTAGCTCTGGCTCGCAGACGATCAAGAGAGTGTGTGCCGTTAATTGAGGAGATTAAGCAGTATCAACTCAGTTCAGTCCAAAAAGAGTTGCTGTTAGGTCTCGATGAATTGATCCAGGCGCGGGATTTTAAGGCAGCTTTGACCCTTTTGGAAGGTGATGATGGTGAAAAGGCAAACAATTCTGGCAGTTGATGATACGGTCGCCAACCTCGATATCCTGGTTAACCTGTTACAGGATTTTGATGTAATCGAAGCGATTGGTGGCGAGGAAGCTTTGGATATTATTGCGCAGGAGGAGGTCGATCTTATTCTGCTCGATATTATGATGCCGGGCATGGACGGTTATACAGTTTGTCGCAAAATAAAGGAGAATGATCAGAATCAGGATATCCCGATAATTTTTATTACCTCGCGCAGTGATGAAAACGCAATTGAGAAAGCTTATGACACTGGCGGGGTTGATTATGTCACTAAACCATTCAAACCGAAAGAGCTTCTCGCCCGGGTCAAAATCCAGTTAGAGCATCAAGAGATGATTGAAAAACTTGAATTTATGGCCTCGCATGATCCGATGACCGGGATCTACAACCGGCGTAAATTTTTCGAGTTGGCGAATCGTAAATTCAAAGAGCAACCTGAAAATTTATATGCGGCCATGTTGGATATTGATAAATTTAAGAAGATCAATGACTCCTACGGCCATCCCACCGGGGACCGGGTAATCAAGGCGGTTACCGGTGCAATCAGTGATATTTTAGATGAAGGTTCGGTGTTCGGGCGGTTGGGGGGTGAAGAGTTTGCGATTCTCTGTCATCATTCCGATCAGAACGTCGTGGTGAACAGTCTTGAATTTATTCGAAAGAAAATTGAAAGCCTGGAGGTTCTGAGTGAGAGCGGAGAGCTGATTAAATGTACAATCAGTGAAGGTGTTGCAAAAGTCGATGAAACTACCCGAAATCTTGATGAACTTCTCCAGCGGGCTGATGAGATGTTGTATAAAGCTAAGGGGTCCGGCCGTAATAAGACAATTTTCAGAATCTAGACGACTGTTGGGAGATGGTTCCGGGGGCGTAGCCAGTTCTACATAAAGAGAGAAAAAAACATGGTTGACATCTTGAAAATGACATTCGGAGGATTGCCGCCGCGCATATAGATGTCATCTTCAATTCGAGTGAGAACTTTAGTCATGAGCACTTCGTAGCCCATATTCAGATAACCTTCAGGCGTTTTTTCATTGCTGATGAAATAGAGTTTTTCCCGCCGGTCATGGTAGACCTTGATGCGCCAGTTAACCTGACTTAAGTTGCTGTAAAGTTTTTTTAAACGTTCCAGCGGAATTTGCAGGCTGGTAATCATTGTATTCGTATAAGGGGTGTGCTGGTTGTAGCCTTCGTCAATACTTTTTCTCAATCCCAATCCGAGTAAAGCGATGCGATCTTTGTATTGCGTTTCTTCAGCAAAAACCGCAGTTAAAATCAGATTTGAAGGCAGATTGTCATAGGGCGTACCGAGGTTTTCCCGGGCTATGAAAATGGAATAAAGTTTTTTTGATTGTTGCATCTGGTCGGGTTCATACTTCGGGTTTTTGAGGTAGAGCCGGCGACAGAACTCCTCCAGACAGACATAGTGCTGGCGGACATGATGTTTTACCATCAGCACGTCAGAAGTGGTCAGTATCCCGCGCATCCCGCCACGATCCCCACATCCCCACAAGCAAGTCAAGAGTGCAAGAATTGTCAGTATTTTTCCTGAATGTCG
>JAOZKP010000713.1 GCA_029935295.1 bacterium
TCGAGATCCCGGTAAAGGTAAAATCGAGTGGTTCCGGTGGGGGCGCACCGTTTGTGCCGGTGATGGTCAGGCTTTCGGCGTTGAGGTTGATGTCGCCGGAATTGCCGGTGCCGCGGAATGAGTCGGCATAGATCTGGCCGAGGCTGGCAATCTCGATGGTACCAGCGGTAATTGAGATATCACCGGCATTGCCGGGGGCGTTGTCGTAGAGGCCGGTTCTGACGGCCCCGCCGTTATCGAGTTGGAGATGGTCGGCCGTAATTGTGACATTGCCGCCGGTGCCGGTCGCGCCGGCACCGAAAACCCGGGCATCGACAGCGGAGAGCATATAGGGAACGGCAAGGCTACTGTCTGCTACGAAACCTGAGACCTTCAAAGTGCCGACATCAATGGCGACATCTGCCCCCGTGCCGGAGCCGAAAAGTTCAGTGCCGATCCGGCCGCCATCCTCAATCGTAAGGTTGTCAGCCGTAACTCGGACCTCACCGCCTTTCGCATCTATTGCCTGAGAACCCAGCCCCGCCATCGAGTTGCGATTTATCACGGCGGTGCGTCCTGTATCGGAGATCAGGATATTGTCGGCAACAACGTCGATGGTACCACCATTTCCAACTCCGAAAGCGTTGGAAACGACCTGTCCCTTATTGCTAAGCTTGAGGTTGTCAGCCCGGATCGAGATATTGCCGGCATCGCCGAAGCCCGGAGGCGGGCCGCCGGAGTCGGGGGGAGCCCCGGCCGCTGAGGCGGTGATTACGGCAAAGCCATTTTGGATCAGGATTTTGTGAGCGTTAAGTGAAATATCGCTGCTGTGGCCCAAACTCCCGAACTGGGATTCGGAATCGATATAGCCATAGAAGCCGTAGTCGGCGTATTGATTTGCAGCCGGGTCGTCATCGCCGAGAATGATCCGGTCGGCATTGATGGTGATGTTGCCGGCATTGCCCGACATGGTCGATGTATTGATGGTCGAGCTGTTGGTCATCAGAAAATCGCCGCTTAAATTAAAGTGAGCGACATCGTCAGGATTGTCCATGCCGATATTGTAGC
>JAOZKP010000714.1 GCA_029935295.1 bacterium
GGTGCAGGCGTGCCGGTAGGCCGACAGCAACACTGCCCCAGATAGCAGTATTAGGAGCAGTATTAGGGTCAGAGTAAATTAAATTTCATTTTCCTCGTCCAGGTTTTGCTGCGGGGACAGACCTTTTAAATCATTTTATTTCAAGGGTCTGGTTTTGTTTTGCCTTTTTCTGCACATGAGGGGAAACCGCTAATATTCATTTTGCTAGGTCTTCGTTGACAGTAAAGCTATTTTTTGCTATATTTTAAGTATGAACACAATTGAATGGAAGATAAAAGCAATCAAGCAGCTCAGGAAAATCCACCCTGTTTCTCAAAAGACAATCAAAAATACGGTTCAGGAATTAAAAGATTTTCCCGATTGTAGCGGCGTAAAAGCATTGACCAACCATCAATACGATTACCGCTTGCGTGTTGGTAATTACCGGGTGTTTTTCGAGTATGTTGAAATAATCAAGATTGTTACCATCGAGGAGGTGAAGAAACGCGATGAACGTACATATTGAACACCAAATCATTACCGACACGAACGGCAATCCTGAATATGCCATTATCCCATATAATGTTTTCTCGGAACTATCCCGGCAATACTCTGATGATGAAAGCCTGACGATTCCACATGAGGTTGTTTCAGCCAGTGTTGATGGTGATAGTATGATAAAGGCTTGGCGTGAATATCTTGGGTTAACCCAGCGGATCCTGGCTGAACGTATAGGTATCAGCCAGCCGACTTTGGCAAAACTGGAAAAAGCCAACGCAAATCCGCGCAAAAGTACTCTGAAAAAAGTTGCTGATGCCATGGGGATTAAACCGGCACAACTGGATGTGTAATTGAACACCTAAAAGATGTGTAAAAAAAAAGAAGGGTATTTTATGGAACGGGTAATAAATCTTCATATAGAGAAACTTCCAGAAGGGGTATATCTCGCGACTTCTGATGATATTCAGGGGCTTGTTGCTCAAGGTCGGACGGTATCTGAAACTATCGAAATTGCGCGAGATGTGGCGCGGCGCTTATTTGAGGCCAAGACGGAGCTGGTATAA
>JAOZKP010000285.1 GCA_029935295.1 bacterium
AACTTAACAATTTATTTTTAAGGAGAAAATATGGTTCGCACTGAAATTACCCTTTTTTTGAAAAATGTTCCCGGGGAGCTGGCTAAACTCACCTCAATGTTTTCCAGCAATGGAATCAACATTGATGCAATCACGATTCAAGATGCCACCAGCTATGTTGAAGAGCTTTTTAAAGCCCGGGGCAAAGCCTTAAAACGCCACGCCACCGCCGCCAGCTACAGCATGATTCAGGAAGACTCAAAACAGTTTGCTTTGGTTCGCCTTTTAACCAATGACGTCGACAAAAGCATTGACCTGCTGACTAATGGCGAATATGTCTATGATCTCAGCCCGGTTATGGCGATTGAACTCGACAATAAACCTGGAACTCTGGCTGAAACAGCTGATAAAATTGGTAAAGCCGGCGTTAATATCAGCTATGTCTACGGCTCCGTCTCCCCGGCAGACGGCAAAACCCTGTTCGTCTTCTGCCCGGATGATATTGATTTGGCAGTGCAGACCTTTCAGAAATAGCGGTAACAAACCGTGCATTAATTCCGGCACACCTCAATCGGGCTCTGCCGGAAGCAAAAAGGTTCGCACTCTCAATTTCCTACCACAGAGAACACAGAGAATATTTCTTAACTATCAACCTCTGTGCTCTCTGTGTCCTCTAGTGAGCGTAAGCGAACGAGTGGTTAAAAAAAATCACCTGAAATCCACAAAAAGTACTGCCGACACTGATCAAATCATCTCAGCACTTCTCCAGTCTCTCAAAAAATTATCCCGCGAAGATCTTCTTTAATATGACTTTCGTCAAATTGCCGGCGGAGCTCTTCGCGCGCCAGCCACTGACCACTGGCGCTGGCAAAAACTTCTTTCGAGCCATCTTCCCGCTGCCGATACAGGGCTCCCGCAGGCAAGTAGAATTTCCGGGCTCCGCGACCGCGGACCTCAGGAGTTGGAGAAAAACCAAAAAATTCGTCACCAATTTCAGGGAGTCGATTTATATTCAATTTAAATCGCACGGTATAGCCATAGAGATCACCAGCCAGAACCCCACTCCAGCCACAAAGTTCATCGAGCAGCGCCGCTAAAACTCCAGGATGCAGTCGATTGGGAGCCTGTTGAAATGAGGCACTTAAATCGGCACCGGCGCCCGCTCCGCCAAAACGCACAATAACCGCAGAAAAATCCTGCCCCTCATGATTTTCTGGGTTGATTACTGTCTTGAAAAAGCGCCGCTGCAAGCCCGGCAGCTGCCGTTTCCGGCCGCAGACAAAACAGTTATCGTAGACCTCCAGTGGTTGCTGTTTAACACCATCCTGCAAAAGCTCCTCAGGATCAGGCAAACTGAAATCAACTTTCTCCGACACCACGTCAACTTTGACCTCAGCCCGCAGATAAATCTTTTCGCTCCCTTGACGCTGCATCGAGAGAATAATGGTACCGTCATCTTTTACGATCGCCCTTAAGTGCATTTTATCTCCGATCGTAACCACATCTGCAAAACGCCACTCAATTGTAAGCGGATAAGTAAGATTCGTACCCCTTACTCGAAGCCAGCAGTGATCTGCCAGATCAAGCAGAGCGGTCATCGCCACCCCACCGTGCGGAATTCCCTGCCAGCCTTCATGCTCCAAACCGAAAACCATCTCAGTTTCAACCCCCGACTCACAATCATCTACGTCCGCAAAACAAAACTTCTCCTGACAGACGAAACACGCTTCATGGCCAGTAGTTTTTCCAACATCAAACATACACTACCTCTTCTTTTCCTAATCTCAATTGATCAACAAAAAATCTTGACAACTTCCAACATTTACCTTAAGAATTTTATTCTTACCTATTTTAATATTAATAATCCACAAAATCACTATGGAGGTGGATATGTATTTTCAGCAATTTAAGGTCGAAGGCTTAGGCTGTCTCTCTTACATGATCGGCTGCCCGCAGGATGGACGGGCGATTGTGGTTGACCCGAAACGTGACATTAACGACTATCTTAAAGCTGCTCAACTTAACAAACTCAAAATTACCGGTATCATCGAAACCCATGTCCATGCCGATCATATCTCCGGGGCGACGGAACTTAGCCGGCAAACCGGGGCACCGATCCAGATCGGCTATGGTTCACCTGTCGATTATGACCATCTTCCCTTAAACGACGGTGACCAGATAATTCTCGGCAATAGTAAAATCGAGATTATCTCCACTCCCGGACATACACCCCATTCAATCTCTCTGGCGATCACCGATCTCAGCCGCGGCGACCTGGTCGAAATGCTGCTAACCGGCGATCTTCTGTTTGTCGGCAGTATCGGTCGGCCGGATCTGGCCGGGGGCGAGCTTTTAGATGAACAGATCAGAAACTCATACCACAGCCTGCGGGTAAAACTTGATAAATTCCCTGACTATGTCGAAATTTACCCGGCCCACGGCGCGGGCTCACTTTGCGGTGCCGGAATCAGTGCCAAGCCTTCCTCAACGTTGGGTTTTGAGCGGCAAACCAACCCGTTCATGCAGCTCGATTTTGCCCCGTTCAAAGAACAGCTGCTTGAGAACACCCCGCACCGGCCGATCAACTTCACTCACATTATAAATACCAATCTGCGCGGGCCGGAACTGATTCAGAATCTCGACAGTGTCAGCGAATACAACTCTTTAACCTGCAAAAAATTTCTCGCTGAAAATCCGGAGAATGTCCTCATTGATCTGCGCGAAGCCACCGCTTTCGGCGGAGCCCATATCCCCGGCAGCTTTAACATCGGTTCGGCTCCAAACTCGGCACTCTGGGTCGGCAATGTGGTTAAACCGGAGAGTGAAATTCTGCTCCTAGCGAACAATAAACAGGAGATAGACTCAGCAGTCACCCATTTCCGCCGAGTAGGTTACGATAAAATCAAAGGTTACATCACCGGTTTAATGGGCTGGATTCTGGCGGCGGAAGAGACCGGTTTCCTGCCTCAGATCACGGTTCATTCTCTACACCATGTTCTCGATAAATATTCTAATCACATGGTTCTTGATGTACGGAACGAGCAGGAGTGGCTTACCGGCCACATTGAAGGTGCCAAACACCTGCCACTGCCGGAACTCATCAACCAGGGGTTCAGCTGTGACCTGAATCAGCATTTGAGTGTAATTTGCATGTCCGGATACCGTTCAAATATCGCCGCATCAATCCTGAAACAGCGCGGCCACAAAAATGTCTACAGTGTCATCGGCGGCATGAATACCTGGAAATCCGCCGGTTACGAACGCGTATAAACTGTTTTACTCTGAATAGATTGGCAGATTATCCTTGCTGACACTCTCCAGTGTGGGCAAAACTTTATCTTTATCTGACAAAACAACCTCGGAATCGGGCCACTCTATCCCGATTCCGGGGTCATTCCACAAAACACCATACTCGTCACCATGGCAATAGAGGTCGGTACACTTGTAGTAGACCTGCGCCGTTTCACTTAAAACCATAAACCCGTGCGCGAATCCGGCCGGGACAAAAAGCTGCCAGTGATTTTCGGCAGAGAGATTAAACCCCACCCAGTGACCAAACGTCGGAGAGCCGCTTCGAATATCAACCGCCACATCAAATATTTCTCCGACAAGAACAAAAACCAATTTCCCCTGCGGCTGCTGCAGCTGATAATGAAGACCGCGCACTGTTCCGCGCTGTGAAAATGACATATTGTCCTGGACAAAATCATACGGCACCACTCCATTATATTTCTCCTGATGAAATGTCTCCGTAAAAAAACCACGTGAATCACGCAAAACATCCGGTTTTATCAAATAAACACCGGCAATTTCGGCGGGTACAAATTCCATAGTTCCTTGCTCTCCTTTATATTTTTAAATA
>JAOZKP010000064.1:0-4630 GCA_029935295.1 bacterium
CATAAAACCATTAACCGAAGCGGCCGGTGATGTAGTCTTCGGTTAACTGATGTTTGGGGTTGGTAAAAAGCTGGCGGGTGGCGGAAACCTCTATCAGGTCGCCTAAGTGAAAATAGGCGGTGCGCTGAGAGATGCGTGAGGCCTGCTGCATTGAGTGTGTGACAATAATAATTGTAAATTTTTTCCGCAGTTCAGAGATAAGATCCTCAATTTTTGCAGTCGCAATCGGATCGAGGGCGGAACAGGGCTCATCCATCAGGATTACTTCCGGGCTCACGGCAATCGTCCGGGCGATACAGAGACGCTGCTGCTGGCCGCCGGAGAGGCCGGTGCCGGGCTCGTCCAGACGATCCTTCACCTCATCCCAGAGACCGGCCCGCCGCAGTGAAGTCTCAACAATCTCATCGAGATCGGATTTCTTCTGAGCCAGATGATGGATTTTGGGACCATAGGCAACATTTTCCCGGATCGATTTTGGAAAAGGGTTGGGTTTCTGGAAAACCATCCCGACCCGGGCCCGTAAGAGTACAACATCAACATCGGCCCGATTAACATCCTCGCCATCAAGCAGAATAGAACCGGTAACCCGACAGCCGTCAATCGTATCGTTCATCCGGTTAAGACAACGCAAAAAAGTTGATTTGCCACAACCGGAAGGGCCGATCATGGCAATCACCTCATTCCGGCCGATATCTAGCGAAACATTGTTGATTGCCTGCTTTTGACCATAGTAAACGTCAATCTCGCGGCAGCTTATGCGTGAGTTTTCCAGTAGCGGCTCACCCACTGTTATCTGACTTTCACCCACCCCCTGCAACTTGCTCCCGGTTTCAGTTTCCACAGCAGAATTCAGCAACTCTCCATACGACCGATTCTTCGGCATCATATTCATCTACTTTTCCTTAAAAATCAGCCGGAGTCAGGATCGGTTTAAGTTCGGCCGCAACCTTGCGGTAATGCTCACGCTCTGCCTGCGGCATCGGAATCAGGCCGCGATCACTCAAATAGCCCTCTTCACCAAACGCTTTTTCACTGGTAAATTCTTTAAGATAACCCTTGATTCCCGGGATAATAGTAACGTGCGCTTTTTTAACATAGAAGAACAGCGGCCGCGAAACCGGATATTTTCCATCCGCAATATTCTCAAACGTCGGCTCAATGCCATCGACCAAAGAACCCTGAACCCGATCACTATTTTGATCAAGAAAACTGAAACCGAAAATTCCCAGAGATTCAGGGTCGGCCTGCAGTTTCTGGACGATCAGGTTATCATTTTCACCGGCCTCGACATAGGCCCCGTCTTCACGGATTGTATGGGCTATGGCTTTAAATTTATGTTTGTCTTTTTTCTTTAAAGCTTTTAACCAGGGAAAATTCTGCGCCCCGCCCGCCATTGCCAGCTCGACAAAAGCATCGCGGGTGCCGGAAGTCGGCGGCGGTCCCAGAACCCGGATTTTAGTTGCCGGCAGATTCTGATTAACCTCCTGCCAGGTTTTATAAGGGTTTGCAATTACGGTGGGGCTGCCGTCTGGATTTGGGATCTCCTGGGCCAGAGCCAGAAAGAGATCACGGCGGCTCAATTTGAACCGGGGGGCGGATTTTGCGTTGGCAATAACAATTCCATCGTAACCGATCTTAATCTCAATTACCTCCTGCACACCATTTTTCCGGCATTTTTCAAACTCTGACCTCTTTATCCGGCGTGAAGCATTGGTAATATCCGAATATTTCACTCCGATCCCGGCGGCAAACAGTTTCAAACCGCCGCCGGAGCCGGTGGCTTCGATCAATGGCGTCTTGAATTCAGTTGTTTTACCAAATTTTTCCGCGACTACGGTGGCAAACGGATAGACCGTTGAAGAGCCGACAATCGTAATATAGTTCCGTAACGAGCCCGCATGGCTCACCATTGCCGGAAGCATCAACATTGCTACAGCCAGTAACATAAACATCAATTTTTTCATCATATCCTCCAAAATATTTTGTTCGTTATCATGTAATTAAAATTCAATAAAAATTCACAATTTACCAGCGCCTTTCAAACTTCCGCCGCAGAAAAACCGCTGAGGCATTCATCAGAATCAAAAATATCAGCAGAACAATTATCGCCGCTGAAGTTCTTTCGCTGAAAGCCCGCTCGGGGCTGTCCGCCCAGAGATAGATCTGCACCGGCAAAACGGTTGCGGCAGCACTGAAACTTTTAGGTATATCAACAATAAAAGCAACCATGCCAACCATCAGCAGGGGCGCGGTTTCGCCCAAGGCCCGGGCCATGCCGATAATGGTGCCGGTCAACATCCCCGGCATTGCCAACGGCAGAACATGGTGAAACACAACCTGCACCGGTGATGCCCCTAACCCTAATGCCGCCTCCCGGATTGAGGGCGGCACCGCCTTAATCGCGGCCCGGCTCGAAATGATAATCGTCGGCAAGGTCATAAGCGCCAGAACCAGCCCGCCGACCAGTGGGGCCGAGCGCGGCAGACCGAAAAAATTGATAAAAACCCCCAGTCCTAAAAGGCCGAAAATAATTGACGGTACCGCGGCCAGATTATTGATGTTGACCTCCAGAAAATCACTGAATCTTCCTTTCTTCAGAAATTCTTCGAGATAGATTGCGGCACCTATACCAATCGGGAAAGAGAGCAGCAGAGTGAGCGCCAGGGTTAAAATCGTACCGCTCAAAGCCCCTAAGATACCGGCAAGTTCCGGATCACGGGAGTCGCCACTACTAAAAAAAGTAAAATTAAACTGCCGCCGCAGACGTCCATCATGCTCAAGTTTTTCGATCCAGCCAAGCTGCTGCTGATTATAGCGACCGGTAGAATCCCTTAAGATTTTGCCTTTCATCAACATATCAAGCTCGTCATCAGCTATCAGCCAAAAATCTCTGGTCGTGCCGATAAGGTTGTGGTTCTGCAAAACTTTTTTCCGCAGTTCATAAGCGGCGCCTTCACTGACCAATTTATACAGGGATCTTTTACTGCGGCGATCTTTAACCTCGGAAAACAGCTTGCGACAGCTGCTTTTCACCAGGGCGTTGTAGTCAGCACTTTCGAGATTGTCTGCGGGCAGCAGATCAGGATCAAAAAATATACTGAGCTTAATTCGGGTCTGGGAAAATGCCGGCAAGCCTTTGCTCAAAATATCGCCAAAAAGAATCACGAGAAAGAGCAGGCTTAAAAAGATCGCGCAGACCCCGAACCAGCGAAAACGCTTCTCCGCCCGATAGCGCCGCGCTAATCCGTTGCGCACCGTGTCAGTAACGGAGCATAAATTGTCTATTGAGTTTTCGTTCATAATTTTTTTGTACACATAATAGGTGCAGCGCCATCAATCATATTGTTCACGATATTTTTTAACTATCTGCAAAGCGACGATATTGAGAATCAAAGTAACTATAAAAAGGAGTAGGCCAAGAGCAAATGCGGCCAGGGTTTTGGCACTGTCAAACTCCTGGTCACCGACCAAAAGGGTCACAATCTGCACTGTAACCGTAGTCACCGCTTCGAGAGGGTTGGCGGTCAAATTGGCACTTAAGCCGGCCGCCATCACCACAATCATCGTCTCACCGACCGCCCGTGAGACCGCGAGCAGAATACCACTGACAATTCCGGGCAGGGCCGCTGGCAACACTACTTTACAAATGGTTTCCGAGCGGGTCGCCCCCAAACCATATGATCCGTCGCGCAGCGATTGCGGTACCGCATTAATCACATCATCGGAAATCGATGAAATGAAAGGAATAATCATCACCCCCATAACCAGACCTGCGACCAACGCACTTTCAGAAGCTATATCAAGCCCTAAAGACCGGCCCAAGCCGCGAAGAAGCGGAGCTACAGTCAAGGCGGCAAAAAAACCGTAAACCACCGTCGGGATGCCTGCTAAAATTTCCAGCAGCGGTTTAACCACAGTGCGAACTTTTCGGCTGGCATATTCAGAAAGAAAAATTGCCGACATCAACCCTAAAGGAACTGAAACCAGCATTGCAATCAGGGCAATCAATAAAGTCCCGGCAAAAACCGGAATCGCCCCGAAAGCCCCGGATGACCCCACCTGATCCACACGAATCGCTGTCTGCGGACTCCACTTCAAACCCAGCAGGAAATCCTGCACAGGTACTTTGTGAAAAAAACGCAGCGCCTCGAAAACCACCGATAAAACAATGCCAACCGTGGTTAATACTGCCACAAAAGCACAAGCTGCCAGCAGACACTTAATAACCCCCTCAAGCTGCTTCCGGGAGCCCTTAACAATGCCGTTTCTCACCGCCACATATCCACCCAAACCCGCGCTGACAAAAGCTTGTTCATCTGTGTGGATACACTTCTCTTTGCGGTAAAAAGATTTTGCCAGTTTTCTGTAAACCTTCATCAATAAAAGCCTATCTTTGAGACAGTAGAATCAGAACCACTTTTTGATGCCAACAAGCATTATTTGCACATTCAATCAATCTCCACGAACCCTAACGAATAAAAGTTAAGCGAATATAAAGATAAATATTTTTCTTCTTATTCGACCAGAAAATAACCGAAAAGCAGACAGCAGATATCGGCCAAACCTATAGATAGATAGGATTCTATAGGAACAAAGAATTAGATATTTTGCCGGCTCCCGATTATATATT
>JAOZKP010000064.1:4730-9006 GCA_029935295.1 bacterium
AAAAAATTGAGGGAGAAAACAAACCATGACCACTGACTATCGGCCAATGTGGCAGGAGTTGGGACTTGATCTCAAAGCCCACGATAACTTACTACAGAATTTGGGGAAGTCGTATCAGGAAATTATTTTAAGTCAGAAGAACCGTCCGGAGAGCATGGCATATCTTGATTTTGTCATGAGCGAAGTACATGGCCTCCGAATTAAGGAGCTGCTTGAAGCTAAAAGAAATGGCCGCAAAGTCATTGGTGCATTTTGTGTCTTTGTTCCAGAAGAGATTGTCCTGGCCGCCGATGCGATTATGGTTGGCCTCTGCACCGGTACCGATTTCGCGCTTGAAGATGTGGAGAAGATTATCCCGCGCAACACCTGCTCCCTCATAAAATCTGCATTCGGCTTTAAACTTAGCCGGGTCTGCCCTTTTCTTGAAGCTGCGGATATGGTTGTTGGTGAGAATACTTGCGACGGGAAAAAGAAAGCTTATGAACAACTTAAAGAGCTCATCCCCAATCTCTATATTATGGATCTGCCGCAGCAGAAAACAGCAATCGGCCGCCAACTGCTGCGCCAGGAATATCAGAATTTCCTGGCCGCGATTACCGAGCTTACCGGTATTGAAATCACAGTTGAACGTTTGCGCCGCGGAATTGCAATAACGAATAATAAAAGAGAGGCATTAATGCGGCTCGCCCATCTGCGCCAAGCCGATCCGGCTCCGATTTCTGGACTGGATGCTCTCCTGATTAACCAGGTTGCATTCTATGATGACCCACTGCGTTTTACTGAATCGATCAATAAAATATGTGATGAACTGGAAGAGCGGATTAAACTTGGAAACGGAGCGTTTCCAGCCGCTACCCCGAGAATTTTACTCTCCGGCTGCCCGATGGCAGTACCCAATTGGAAAATCCCCTGGCTGATCGAACGTGCCGGGGCCGTTGTTGTTGGCGAAGAGTCCTGCGTCGGCGAGCGCGGCTGGCGCAATCTGACCGTTAACAACGGCAACACCATCGATGAGTTACTGGATGCCCTGGTTGACCGCTATTTCAATATCGATTGCGCGATATTCACCCCCAATGCCGAGCGCGAGCAACATGTTGCGGAGATGGCTCAGAACTACGGTGCTGACGGCACAATTCACTACAGCCTGCAATTCTGCCAGCCCTACAGTATTGAATCAATGCCGATGGAGCGCCGACTCCAGGATCAAGATCACAATTTTCTCCGCATCGAAACCGATTACAGTATGGAAGACATCGGCCAGCTGCAAACCCGGATTGAGGCTTTCATCGAAATCATATCCTGATAATCTCTACAATAACTCAAAAAGAAAAAGGAATTGTTGGTATGCGTTGCGCTGGTATTGATTTAGGTTCACGCACGATTGAAGTGGTAATTATTGAAGATGGTAGGCCCGTTGCCAGTCGGCAGGCTGAGACCGGTTTCGCCCCGGCAAAACAGGCAGCAAACCTGCTCGCGGGTGAATCTTGTGATACCTTTATGGCAACTGGCTATGGTCGTCACCTTTTTCTCGAAACTTTTACAACCGCAAGTCAAACCGTAACCGAGATTAAAGCGGTCGCCGCCGGATGCCGTAAGCTGCTGCCTGAAGTTGATCTGATTCTTGATATCGGCGGCCAGGACGCAAAAGTTATCGCCTTAAAACCTGACGGCAGAGTGCGAAAATTTGAAATGAACGACCGCTGCGCCGCCGGAACCGGAAAATTTCTCGAATTAACCGCAATGTCTTTAGGTCTTCCCCTGGAAGAGCTGGGAACGGAGGCCTTAAAAGCCGAAAACCATATCCAGATTAACAGCATGTGTGCGGTTTTCGCCGAATCCGAGGTCACGTCACTCATCGGTCGGGGAGCTGATCGCCTGGATATCGCCATGGGACTGCACCGATCAATTGCCAACCGGGCCGTCAGTATGTTAAAACGATTTCCGCTAAATGAGGCGACTATCGGTTTTGTCGGCGGCGTAGCCTTAAATCCCTGCGTCCATAAATTGTTGGAAGAGCAGTTGGCAACCCGGGTTCAGGTACCGGACAATCCCCAGATGGTCAGCGCCTACGGCGCCGCCCTCCTGGCATCTACCTCACATAACAAATAAGGAAAATAAAATGGCTGAAATTCCAGTTATCGATCTTGATCTCAGGGGGCAGGCCTGCCCGGGGCCGGTTATCGAAACCCGAAAAGCCCTGTCAGGACTTAAAGAAGATGTGATACTCACGGTCAAACTTGATAATCAGGCGGCCTGCAGCAATGTCACCCGTTTTGCTAAAAGCCAGGGTTTCACGGTTGCCGAAACGAGTGCTGATGATGACACGTTTACCCTGACAATCACTCGCGGATTCAGCTGTGATCTGCCCCTGCCGGAATCACAGCCACATTCTGTTCCAATTTCCGGCAATTACATCATTTACATCGACAAACCAACTATGGGAAGTGGCGATGATAAATTGGGCCGTGTTCTGATGAAAGCATTTCTGAAAACTCTGCCGGAACTTGAAAACCTGCCAACCAAAATTATTTTTCTCAATCAAGGAGTTTTTTTGACCGCAACAAATTCACCGGAGCTTACAACCATCCAGACACTTGCCACCGCCGGCTGTACTGTTCTGGTCTGCGGCACCTGTCTCGACTTCTATAACCTTAAAGATCAGCTCGGAGTCGGCCAGGTTTCCAATATGTTTGAGATTGCCACCCTTTTAACGGGCCCGGAAAAGGTGGTCAGAATATGATCTATCTCGACAATGCCGCAACCTCGTTTCCCAAACCCGAAACTGTGGCAACGGCGATGCTCGACTATCTTACAAATATCGGGGCAAGTCCGGGCCGTTCCGGGCATCAACTGGCAGCTGCCGCCGGCCGCATACTTTTTCAGACCCGCAAAGCCCTTACCCGACTCTTCAATTTAGATGATCCCGGCCGAATAGTTTTCACTGAGAATGCGACTTATGCCCTTAACCTCTCCCTCTTCGGCCTCATCCGGCCGGGCGATCGGATTTTAACCACTGGTTTAGAGCACAATTCTGTAATGCGGCCGCTCCGCCGTCTCGAAGAGTTGCGCCAAATTACAATCGATATCCTGCCGGGCACGGCCACAAGTCATTACGATCTTAAATTGATGGCAGAATGGTGTGATCAAAGAAAATACCGTCTGGCTGTCATCAATCATGTTTCCAATGTTAACGGTACAGTCGCCCCACTGCCGGCAATGCTGCCCATTTTAAGAGATAACAATATTCTCTCCATCATCGACGGAGCCCAAAGTGCCGGCAGCCGGCCCATCGATCTCGGCCAGCTTAATCCGGATGTTTTCTGTTTCACCGGCCATAAAAGCCTTTTCGGGCCGCCGGGCACCGGCGGCCTCTATATAAAACCCGGCATTGCGCCCCAACCTTTCTGTTACGGCGGCACCGGCAGCCGTTCGGAAACCGAATATCAACCCGATTTCATGCCGGATTGCTACGAAAGCGGCACTCCGAATACCGTTGGCATTGCCGGTCTTAATGCAGGTCTCAAATTTATTGAAGAAAAAGGCTGCAATAATATTTTTGCACACGAACAAAAACTGGCCGAAATCCTCAGACAAAATTTAAACAACATCCCCAACCTCACTCTTTTTACACCTAAAATCGAAGATGCAGCAATGCCCATAGTATCATTTACACTGAAAGAGATAAATTGTTCTGAAATTGGTTACCGTCTTGATCGGGATTTCGGCATCATGACCCGAGTCGGCCTCCACTGTGCTCCTCGGGCACATAAAAACATAGCCACTTTCCCGGAAGGAACGGTACGCCTGGCTCCCGGATTTTTCAATACAGAAGAGGATATAGAAAAGGTTATAACGGCAATTGCAAAAATTGCCGGAGGGTACAACAATGGCTGATCAGCCGGAAACGAAACTTTATCTTATCTTCCAATCTATTCACAATGTCATGCTGGCCGAGGAGCTCCTGCTCCAGGCCAACATTAAAATTGAGATGGTCCCGGTTCCCCGGGATATAAGCTCCGACTGCGGTATGAGTTTAACCTGCCCCGCAGATGATCTGGAAAATGTCAGAATCAGCCTTAAAAAAGCAAAGTTTACCACCCCGGTGACAATCTATAAATCTGTAAAAGAGGGGCGAAAGCAATGTTTTTACAATTCATCTCCTCTATAAAAATGAATTCAACAACTTCCCAGCAAGCATCTTCAAAAATTTAATCCGCCACCCTGAGCGGATAAAACCTTGCAATCAATACCCAAAAGTCAAGCCTGACCCGTCTCT
>JAOZKP010000064.1:9106-12106 GCA_029935295.1 bacterium
ACTAATTTTCAGTTTGACAGCACATCTCAAACTTGTTATACATAGTTATACCATTACATACTGGGGAGGGAACAATGTTAGCTATCCGTCTGGACAAAGAACTTGAACAGGAACTTGATCTGCTGGTTAAGGCTAAGGGAAGCAATCGCAGCTCCGTCGTTCGGGAAGCCATCGTTCGTTATATGGAAGATAATGAAGACTTGAAATTGGTTCACCAGGCACTTAGTGAGTCCGGACAACGAAAATCACTTAAAGAGATAAGGACAGATCTTGGCCTGGACAGTTGAAATCGACAGATTTGCCGAAAAGCAACTGCACAAACTGGATCGATCTGTGCAGAAACGTCTTCTTGACTGGCTGGCAGAGCGTATCGAAGGATGCAAAAACCCAAGACATTTCGGCGAGCCTTTACGTGGCAACCGCTCTGGTTTATGGCGCTACCGGGTTGGCGACTATCGCATAATATGTAAAATTGAAGATGAAAAGTTAATTGTTATAGCACTTGCTGTTGGACATCGCCGAAAAATTTACCGGCACTGACAATAATAAGACAACGTACTCGTCTACCAGGATTACAATCATGTCCCAGCAATTAGATCCGGAAGTACAATCAAAAGTTATACCTTGCGGCTTTAAAGTGCTTTATACCACGCTTGAATTACCTGCGGGGTGGAGATAAAATGGAGGTGGATGTAGCTGGCGAAAACATTCCGGACATGGACGCCGCAGAGTTTTTCACCGCCTCTGCGGCTCTGCTGGCGGTAGAGTGGCGGGCAGGATTGCTGTAATTCCATTTCCGACCAGTGAAACTCGTGGCCGCGCATGGTTGTGTCGGCGGGGCCGAATGGAGTTTCGGCAAGGGTTGTTACTTCGCGATAGCCTAGTGAACGCAGTTTCGGAGTCATCTTTGAGTCTCCGGGGATAACGCCGCACAGAGGAAAAGTCTCTCCGGCACTGTTAGTCAGACTCTCACCCAGATACATGAAACCGCCGCATTCAGCGTAGATAAAACCATCATTGTCGGCAAAATCTTTAATTGCCTGACGCATTTCCTGGTTTGCCGCAAGTTCTGCGGCGAACATCTCCGGAAAACCGCCGCCGAGCATCACCATCCGGGTACCTTCGGGCAGGCTTTTATCGGTCAACGGAGAGAATTCGACAATTTCAAAACCTGCCTGGCGCAGAAGATAGAGATTATCGGGATAGTAGAAATGAAAGGCTGAATCCCGAGCTAAAGCGAGACGAACTTTATTGTCCGGTACCGGCTGCGATGATCTTTGCGACAGTTCTGGCCGCTTGATTTTGGTTAATTCTAAAAGTTTGTCAATATCAACAAACTTTTCCACGGCATCAGCGAGGCTCTCAAACCAGGCAGCGGATTTTTTATTCTCAAGAAAAGGGGTCAGACCCAAATGACGCTCTTTAAGCTCCCACTCAGGATTTTTCGGCAAGCCTCCTAAAAGCGGCGGCAGACCGGCATGCGCCAAGGCATCCTGCAAAATTTTTGTATGCGATTCACTGCCGACATTGTTGGCAATTACGGCCGCAATCTTAACCTCGTTATGAAATCCACAGAAACCTTTGACTAAAGGCGCAATACTGCCGGCCATACCTTTGGCATCGACAACCAGAATAACCGGCAGATTTAACAAACGGGCACAATCGGCACTGCTGCCGACAAGAGAAGATGCGGAGAAACCGTCAAAAAGCCCCATCACCCCTTCCAACACGGCAATCTCGCGGCCTGTGCAAGCCCGGGAAAAAGACTCCTTAACCCCTTTCTCGCCCATCATCCAGGTATCAAGATTTATCGACTCCCGGCCTGCGGCCTGCTGATGAAAACCGGGATCAATATAATCCGGCCCGCATTTAAAAGGCTGCACCTTTAGCCCACGCCGTTGCAGAGCCCGGAGCAAAGCCAAAGTAATGGTGGTTTTGCCGCTGCCGGAGTGAGTTGCGGCAATGCAGAAAGCCGAAAAACGTTTTTCTGTACCGCTCTCTTCTGGAGTATCAATCAAAATATTTTTCGGCATAACCTCTCCGGTCATAGAAAATACCGTTTTTAATAACTGCGGTCGAATTGCCGATTATGAGCAGAGTATTCATATCAACCATCTCCAGCGGCAGATCTTCAAGCCGACCAAGCCATTTCTCCTCATTGTCACAGCTGGCATGTTTGACCAGTGCTGCCGGAATCTCGCCGCCCCGCTCCTGACTGAAAATTGCAACCGCCTGACTTAACAGCTCACGCCGTTTTTTTCCAGCCGGATTATAGAGGGCACAGGCAAGATCGGACTGAGCCACGGCCTTAAGATTTTTGATTATAGTTGCGGTCGGCGTCAGCAGATCGGAGAGACTGATAATCACACAACCGTTAGTCAGCGGCGACCCCAGACTGGCGGCGGCCGCGTTGACAGCGGTCAGGCCGGGTACAACCTCAATGGCGATGCCGGCAAAATCTTTCTCATAATCTCTGAGTTCATAGATGAGTCCGGCCATCGCAAAAATCCCGGCATCACCGGAACAGACGACACAGACATCACTACCGGCAACGGCCTCGGCAAACGCCAGACGGCAGCGTTCAACCTCTCCGCCCATACCGTTTTTGATAATCTTTTTACCGCTGAGAAGATCGTTGATTTGGGCTACATATTTATTGTAACCGGCGACCACCGGACATTTCTCCAGGGCTTTCAGTGCCGCCGGAGTCAGAAGATCGCGATCCCCCGGCCCGAGACCGACGACGTAGATGGTAGGAGTTTGGGTGTTTTTGGAGTTAATGGAGTTGCCCATATTAGTTTTAGTCCTTGTCATATTTGATGTGGTTTTAACAGTTAAGATAGTGAAGTCAGCTTTTAACTTCGCTTTGCCCTCCGTAACGGGGTCAAAGCTAAAGCAATGACCCCAATCGGAACAGGTTGGCTTTTGTCTGTCATGTGGAGGTTGGGGTCATACTTGACATTTGCGTTTCCCAGCAACATGTACCCTATCGGGCACAAG
>JAOZKP010000715.1 GCA_029935295.1 bacterium
TCCAGAGCCATCGACACCCAGAGCAGGAATATTGGTTTTGCTATCTTCATCACCAGGAATACTGGCGGGAAAAGTTGTCAGTGGTGCTTCATCAACAACTCCGGTACTCGGATCGAAACCGTAAATTGCGTTATCACCCCATCCGGCATAACTGATAAAATAACCTTTAGCCGCGGAGACAACTGTCAGACCCGAAATGTTACCGTAAGGATGGTTATCATCATCACCATCGTCAACAATCATCTTCACAGCATAAGTGGATGGATCAACAGAAACAATACCACCGGAATAATCGGCCGGGGTACCAGCCCAGCTACTGGCGTAACTACCTACTCCATTGACATAAATCTTACCGTCTTTATAAACTATATTCCAGGGATTCTTAACCGGCAAAGGAATACCTTTCAGATCACCACTGTCAGGGCTCTCAGTATCAATTTCGGTATTGGTAGCAGTATCAATAACTACCAGATACGCAGTCTGGGGGATCCAACCATTATCCTGATCCAGGCGCTGAAGAACAAGAAAAAGTTTGCCGTCAACCACAACTCCCTGAGTCATCTCCGGCAGACCATCGGCATCGGCATAGGCGCTGAGATCAACCGCGCCGGTTTTAAAACCGGCCTCAGTCGTGGTCTCCGGATTGACAACCCACATTTTATCTGAGTTAAAACGCGGGATATAGGCTTTAGTTGATGAAGCAAAAATCATACTCTGCGGGTTACTGTCCACCTCGTCACCCTCCGTTGAATACTGCCAGATTACTTTTGCCGGATCCACTGCTGCAAATTTGGTGACACTATGACTACCACTACGGGCAATACGGTAAAAAAATTCACCCTGGGCGGCCATTTTAATATCGGAACCAGCAGGCAGCAGGTTTTCCTGCACCGACCTTGGTTTTTCGACATCAATCAGAGCATGGGCTCCGCTGCCATAACCGGGTGCGGAACAGGAGACCACCGCATACTGAGAACGAGTCGACGTAAAATTGTCCTCTTGCTTGGTAGGATCGACCGCGCCGATACCAGCAT
>JAOZKP010000716.1 GCA_029935295.1 bacterium
GGTGATTTTGCAGAACCTGTCTATCTTAATTTTGATGATATTGACGATGCCCGCACCATCAAAAACCGCCACTGGCCGAGGTCGGCCGATTTGGTCGTCTTTGATGAAATTCACAAAATGAAAGAGTGGAAGACTTTTCTCAAAGGTACATACGATACCAAGCCCGATCATCAGGCTTTTCTGATCACCGGCAGTGCGCGGTTGGAGTCTTTCAGACAGACCGGCGAATCCCTGGCCGGTCGTTATTTTCATTACCATCTCAACCCTCTGTCGCTCAAAGAAGCGGCATCCCGGGAACGGGAAGAGATCTTTTCAATCCTGACAAAAATCAACCGCCGGGGAGGTTTTCCCGAACCCTTTCTAGCTGAGAATGAGCTTGATGCGAAAAAATGGCGGCGTCAGTATTATACTGATATGCTGCGTGAAGATATTCCTGAGGCCGCCCGCATCAATGAAATCAGAAGTCTCAATCTCCTTATCGAACTTTTAGGGGCTAGGGTGGGCTCACCAATTTCCTACAGCTCTCTGGCGGAAGATCTTCAAATCTCTGCCAACAGTGTGAAAAAGTATATATCGCTTTTTGAAAGCCTTTATCTGGTTTTTAAGGTGCACCCTTTTCATAAAAACATTGCCCGGGCATTGAAAAAACAACCTAAAATATATTTTTTTGACAGCGGTTACGTGCAAGGTGAAGGAGCCCGTTTTGAAAATACGGTTGCTGTTTCCTTACTTAAGGATGTCCAGTATCAACAGGATGTTGAAGGTGAAGAGGCCGGTTTGCACTACCTCCGTGACAAGGAGGGTCGCGAGATCGATTTCGTCATAACCGCAGAAGGAAAACTCAAAACTGCCGTTGAAGTAAAATTAAGCGACTCCAAGCCAGGGAAAAATCTGCGTTACTACGAGAGTCGGGAAGGCTTTGCTGCTGTGAAGTTTGTGCAATTGGTCTTAAATCTGCGCCAGCCCCGGGAAACTGCTGGCATTACAATCTGTCCAGCTGATAGATGGCTTTGCAGCCTGAAAGCGTAAAGAAA
>JAOZKP010000717.1 GCA_029935295.1 bacterium
ATTTGCCGACCGTCCTTAAATCAAGAGAGAGCTCTTCGGCAATCTGAGCCCGGTTCAAGCCGTCACGGTCGCGAAGATGCCTGATCTGACAAAATGTTTCATAGCTGATCATAATTACCTCCGGCCAATTGTCTGAGTATTTCTCCAACCGCCTTAGGGCCGTCTGAATTTGACCTGGCCACCTTTGGCGGCTCCAGCGAAAGCACCTGACATAGTGGTTTTTGATAAGCGACAAGTTGTGCTCGAATGAGCTCTGAGCGAGCTTGTGTTAGAGAAGATAAATCCATTGATAGATGACTGCCTAAAGACCGGTCTGAATAGAAACTTAAGCCTTGCTGGTCGCCAACAGCAACCAGAAACAGGTACAGAGCTAGAGCCCTGTGACTTACTTTCTCGATATAGTGGTTACGGATCAGACGATGGTCGATCCAGCTGAATTGTTCCGGTACCCGGCGGACTTTCTCCGGACAGATGAGATATTTCTGAATCATAACTGCCTCCCTGGTTAAAATTGGAAGATTTGAGGATATCCTGACCCAGTTTTAACATTTTAGTGATGCTGGCGGCTATGTCATCTTGTAACGTACTGCCACTAAAATAGGCAATTAAGCCAACAAAAACAGCAGGTTGAGTGATTAAGAGATCTTGTAACGCAAGAGAGCTTAAATGTTCTGTAAGGCTCTGTTTTTCCTTGTCTTTTTTGATTAAGATATCTTGTAACGTGTCAGATCTATTTTGTTGAGTGGATGAAAATTGTTTTCTTTTACTGTATTCCGGGTTATTTTTTCGCCACTCCTGAACCCTTAAAACATTTTCTTTACTACGAAAATAGTCAGGATTTTTCTTGACCCACTTTTGCTGGCTGTAAGCTTTGCTGGCCTTGCGACAAGTAGCCTCTGAACAGTAGTGCTGTTTTTTATGATTACGGGGATCAGGACGAAAGAACTTACCGCAACAACGACATTTTTTCTTTCTCAAGAGCTTCATAGAATCGGTCACCTCCAGGATGACCAATGAAACAACGAGATTGAAA
>JAOZKP010000286.1 GCA_029935295.1 bacterium
GATCCTGCACAATGCGATATTTTTCAAATTCACTGATCGTGAAAAAACCGTGGTCAGACCCCAATTTCCCCTCGATTTTACGGCGATTTCTTGCCGATAGAGTTGTTAAAGTGATAATAACTCTGTCTTCTTTTTCCTCTATTTTCCACCTTGACAAAAGCAATCGAGATGACCCCATTGTCTTCCACGGCGATTTTTTGCCAATTAAGTTGTAAAAAACCGTGGTCTGTTTGCCTGTCCTGTTTGCCGGTTTGCCTGGTTTGCCCCACGGTTTGCCCACATAACAACATAACATATTAACATATAGATCATAGGATGAAAAATTGATTTCTTTTCAGTACCTTGCATCTTCTTGTTCGCCATTCCTTTTAAGATAATTCGATATTATGACCTCGGTTGTTTCCTTCCTGTGCTTTGCTGATGATGCAAGGCGACTGAATCTATCCACTCTCATCCGTTGCCAGCAGCTCGCTCTATACAGTTCATGAATACAGGGGTGATCAGCATTGGATATGAGAATGCTGACTCCTTGCCGAGTTGCTTTTACAAGACTTTTTGCAAGACGCTTCTGATCAGCCCATGAGAAGATACGCTCATTGTATTTCAAAAAATTGTTGTTGTTATGGCGTACGGTGTAGGGTGGGTCTATATAGAGGAAATCACCATTTCTTGCTTGGTTTATTGTGTCGGCAAAATCACATGATGTGAGAGTTGTTTTCTGTAAGAGAGCAGAAACTTTCTCGAAATCATCGGATGGAAGAATGACCTTTTCTTTCGTCCCTTTCGGAACATTAAACACGCCCTGCAGGTTGACCCTATAGAGCCCATTAAAGCAAGTGCGATTTAAGTAGATAAACTTTGCTGCCTGCGTGGCCGGCGTACGCGTAGCCTGTTGCCGAACGTAATAATAGTGATCAACACTGTGCTTTCGGTGATGAATTGAGAGATAGTGTTTTACTCTGATAGGGGTATCTCTAACAGCTATGTAGGTAGATACTAGCTCAGTATTAAGATCAGATAAAATTGCGGACTTTGGTTGCATGTGAAAGAACACTGCTCCGCTACCGAGAAATGGCTCGATGTACCTCTTCGGATTTTCCCTCAGCCAACCATCATACTGAGACACTAGCCAACGCTTACCTCCCGCCCACTTCAAGAATGGGGTCATTATATATCCTCTCGATCTTCGGTCGCATTGAGGCGAGTTGTAAATTCTTCATATATATATTCTATGTATTCAAAGTCACTTGCTTTGTAGCTACGTTTCTCGGTTGCATGAGCCGGTATTCTTCGTAGCTCATTAATGCGTTCCATCCATCGCACATTTTTTGTATATCCCTTTTCTCCCGGTTCAGGGATATCAAATAGAGGCTTGAATAAATTCCAATGTGCCTTGTTTTCGACGATCTTTTTATATTCAATAAAATCAAGGTAGTTCTCTAATGGCAACCGATCTTCGTCCTCATCATCAAGAGATTTCTCGTACGCACGGGTCTTAATTTTTTTATCAGTAACGCCCTTATTCCAATACGCATCTCCATCCACCCCGTACACTTGCCTAAATGTATCGAATATCGCCTTTTGCACTTGAATATTGAGTTCCTTCAGTTTCTTGTCGGCATCGTCAACAAGTACCTCCGATTGCCCCTTAGCCCATTCATCCATACCCTCGGGGGAGAAATCTGAGAATGACTCACGAATCATCAGGCAGAGCCGATAGAAATATTCTCGCGGACCACCAGAACCAAACTGGACTTTAAACTGCTTCTCCATTTGGATGGCAGATGCTTCACTTAGCCAACTCAGGACGGGGTCCATGTACTCTTCAATCTCAGAAATAAGGTCATTAGGTTCAAGTTCTCTTGCCGATAATCCCTTATTGGATTCCATGTAGCTGACTATCGAGCTAAACAGTTGAAGGTATGCTTGCAATGCAACATTGGTGCAAAGATAGCCTTTGCGACCAGATTCCCACTGATTTATATTGGCACTAGCCAAAAGTTGAAAGTAACTGTTTAGGGCTGAACGAGCACGATCGAGAGTCGCCATGTCATTGGTTCCGCAGAGAACCCCGGGCGCAAACTCTTTCTTGTTGAGGATTGCATTACCAACGAGACCAGATCTGCGCAAACCATCTTTGATTGCCGGCACTGTTAAGCACGTTTTTTCCGTCGGAGAGATCCCCTGTTGAGTCACACGACCGTAGAGGGGTTCACCGATATCGTTGTTTAGTAACCCAATAAGCCTCGCGCTGACAGCCCCAATTCTCTCGGTAGGGCGATCTGACCCCCACTTCAGCTCTCCTTCCAAGTCATCCAATAAGGTTTTGGGGACAGACTTCTGCTCATGGTTGATGGTTACAAAAAGATTTGCTTCTTCTTCTTTCTTTAGGTTTTCAAAGGCGACAACCATAATATTTTGATTAAGGTATTTCTCCGACAATGGGGCATACCCATAGAGTCTATGTTGTCCGTCGATAATCCATGCAGATCTGTATCGGCAAGGCAGATAGAGGTTTCCGAATACGACATTTGTCTCATCATCCTTGGCCACATGCTCGAATCGACACTTGTTTGAAAAATTCACAAGAATGTTTGTTGGAAAGAAGCCCCCACCATGAATAAACCGTGAGATTTGGCGAAGCCGTGTTCTGCTAACAAGTCGCTGATAGGATGGAGCACCAGCAGGGTCGTTCAGTGATCGGTGGTTTACGAATGCAATTTTGAGCATTTGTTTTGGCGTTGAAACGAAAGAGTAGAATACCTTTCCACCAAGTTTGCCTTTTACGGCAGGGATATGGACGCCGTCCATTTCGGGAATCTTTTGATCTTTAAGAAACTCGGCTAGAAATTGGAACCTTGCTGCCGCACGTAGATGATCTGCAATCTGTAGATAATATCTCAATTCATTTTCTGTTACGATATTGATCTGTGCTCCCGCAGCACGCTGTCTGTCTGGTTGAGACCAAGCGATGTTGTTTGTTACAAATAGCCAAATAATTTTGGGCGTAAAGTCTGCCCCATAGTGTTTCTTTATTGCATTTGCGATCGGTCCCTTGAGGTTAGCAAATTCCTCTATATCTTTCTGTAGACTTCGGCGAGTAATACGGGCGGAAGATTTGCATTCCGTAACAATGACTGTCTCGTCGTCTTTTGCTAATACATCGATCTGTTTCTTATAAGGATCAGCGCCTTTGCGTTTGATTGTAATTTGGAAATTGCGTCCCGAACTAATCTCGGGGTACCCAAGCAGATAGAACAAATGCCAAACTTTGTTTTCCAGTTTTTCATCATGTCCCCACGGCTTACGTATACGGGTTCTGATTTTGAGTTCTCTATCGATTTCCCATCCAGCTTCAATGTATTCCTGTACGCCAGATTTTAAAACTGAAAGCTCTTGATATGCTCTTCTTCGCTTGGCCGCTTCACGCTTAAGCTTATTGGCCTCTGTGCTGATTGGATTTAACCATTCTGAATCAGGCATATCGTCAATCTCCTTTTTTGCTCTTTATTTGAAGTTATTATGCAGAAAAAAATCTGTATAATAACACTATATATTTTCTGTTTAATACGCTATATCAGCGTTAAATACAGATTTTTACAACTGTAGATATGTGTAAAAATGCAAAACAGGGCCAGACCCCATTTAACCACACTTCCCGTTCTTTAAGACACCCTTCTTACAATCTCGTTAACACCACTTCACTTTACCGCTTCGGCCAGAAACAGAACCAGGACCCCAATTCCCCCATTAGGAAGAAACTGGGCTAAGCCCACACTCCCCCTTATTCACCTAAAAATTGAGCC
>JAOZKP010000718.1 GCA_029935295.1 bacterium
GGGTTAGAGGATCTTTTATGAGCTGGTATCCACCTTATGTTTCCGTGGCTGAAAAGCGGGCTAAAGCCGAAAGAAAGTTAAAAAGCCTGAAAAAGAAAAATCCTGGTTTGAAGCCGGTTGTGATTGAGGGGCGTACTCTGGCGCAAACCTGGTGGGGTAAATCGTGGAACAATAATCTGGAGCGCTATGCCGATTTCAGTAACCGGATTGGCCGGGGTCGCAGTTATGTGCGCCACCGGGCGGTGTTGGATTTGCAAATTAAATCAGGCAAGGTGACAGCGTTGGTTTTAGGTTCCGCCCGTAAACCCTACAAAATTGAGATTAATATAAAACCGGTTAAGCCGGCTAAATGGGCGGTCTTGCGTCGGGATTGTCAGGGGCAGTTGAAGTCGTTGCAGGATTTGCTGGCGGGGAAATTTCCCAAAGCTCTATCGGAGATTTTCTTTTCTGAAGAGAGCGGCCTCTTTCCTGCGCCTGAAGATATCACTTTCGATTGCAGTTGTCCGGACTGGGCGGAGATGTGTAAGCATGTCGCCGCCGCTCTCTACGGTATCGGTGCGCGTTTTGATGAAGACCCGCGGCTTTTCTTCAAGCTACGCGGGGTGAAAATTGATGGTCTGATTACGCAGGCGGTGAGAGATAAAACTGATAGCCTGCTGAAAAAGAGTAAGAAAAGGAGCGGGAAGGTTATCGACGATGCCGATCTTGGTGCGGTCTTTGGTATCAAGATGGAAACTGAACCCGATTTCAGTAAAAAATCTGGTGTTGTCAAGAAACCGGTAAAGACAAAAAAGTTGAAAAAGGTCAAGAGTATTGAAGGGGTCGAAAAGTCGAAGAGATCAAGTTCTAAAAACGGATCAACGGGAACAAAAAAATCTACAAGTTCCTCGAAGAGAACCGAAACCACCACTGCAAAATCGAAGAAAACCAGAAGTGCTGGCAAAGTTATGTCTGGAACCCGAACTCAGGCCAAGCCGGAATCTGTGTTAGAGGAGGTCTTGATCTCTATTGCGGCATTCACCGAAG
>JAOZKP010000719.1 GCA_029935295.1 bacterium
AGATGGTACCGGTCTCGCGACAATGGCTGTAGATTTTAATGATCTCGCAACGGTGATGACCGCAACTCTTGAAAATACATCCCCGATAACGACCAATACTGCCCCTGTATCTGATAATATTCCTGGGATTGTCGGTTTCGGGTTTACTTTTGACGATATGGCTAGTTTGCCCGGTGTAACCGATTGGTCTTTGTCAGCATATAAGATTGATCCACTTACGGGTATTTCTGAACTTGTATGTTTAGGAGGAAGTTGCCCTTCCTCTACCTCGCTGGGCCTTTGGAAGGTTGATGATAACGTTACATATCAGGGGACATATCTTGATTATCTCGCCAATAATATGGGCGCCGGTTCGCATGTGGCATTGTATAATCCTGATGTTTATAGCATTGTAAATGCTACCAATAATCCCTATTTTACCCAGGCATCGTTAATGATTACATTTGCGACTCCCGTTGATTATGAAAGCGCATTCGGTGCTTACGTGCGGATGCAGAGGGTAGGTACGAACACTGCCGGAAGTTTGAAGCTGTGGGGTGAAGAAGATATGCACGGCCAAGAAATTCCAGAACCCTCAACCCTGATTCTGGTTGGTGTGGGGATTGCCGGTCTTTTAGCCTATCGTCGGAAAGAATATTAATTATTCAGTAGTGGTTACGCTGACTTTGAAAAGCCGGAGTTTTTTGACTCCGGCTTTTTTTATGGTTGCTGGTTAATGGTGATAGATGGCGCAATGTTGTTTTAGTTTAGAGCCGTCGGGAGGGGTGTAATTAAAGATGAATGACCATTTGGCGGAGTTTCTGTTGACTTCTCCGGTTGCTTGGTTTATGAGTGGAAATGCTTGTCGGAATTTTTTACAGTTCAGAATTGAAAGTTTTGCGTTCAGGTTTCTAGTAACGCGCCATGACCTTGATTTTTGAACTCTGAAATGAATAAAGGCGGTTTGGACTGTGCAGCTTTTTCTCTCGTCAGCGGCCGTTTTTCTGGCTCTGGGATTTATCTTTTTTCTTTTTATCAAGGACGG
>JAOZKP010000065.1 GCA_029935295.1 bacterium
AAACGTATGCTCAAAAATTGAAGGAAAATGTATGAACCTGTCTGATTTAAAAAGTAAAAAAATATCTGAGTTAACTGAACTTGGTCGCGAAATGCTGGTTGAAGGGGCGGCCGGAATGCGGCGCCAGGATTTGATCTTTGCCATTTTGCGGGCTGAAGTCAGCAAAAATGGAGCCATCTTTGGTGAAGGCGTTCTCGAAACCCTGCCGGATGGTTTCGGCTTTTTGCGGGCTCCGGACTTCAACTATCTCTCCGGCCCTGACGATATCTACGTCTCGCCTTCGCAGATCAGACGTTTCAATCTGCGTACCGGCGATACAGTTGCCGGCCAGATTCGGGCTCCAAAAGAGGGCGAACGCTATTTCGCCCTGCTCAAGGTAGCTGAAGTCAACCATGAGTCACCGGAAACCTCACGCGAAAAAATTCTTTTCGACAACCTGACCCCGATCTTCCCGGATGAACGTTTCGACCTGGAACGTGAACCTGACAGTTATGCCGTCCGGGTTATGGATATGATGACCCCGATCGGCAAAGGTCAGCGTGGTTTAATCGTGGCGCCGCCGCGCACCGGTAAAACTGTACTCTTAAAACAGATTGCCAACAGTTTAACCGAAAATCACCCGAATATCACTCTGATTGTCCTGCTGATTGATGAACGCCCGGAAGAGGTCACCGACATGAAACGCTCGGTCCGCGGCGAGGTCGTCTCATCAACCTTTGATGAGCCGCCGCAACGCCATGTTCAGGTCGCAGAAATGGTGGTTGAGAAAGCTAAACGCCTGGTGGAACACCAGCAGGACGTCGTCATTCTTCTCGACAGCATTACCCGCCTGGCCCGGGCCTACAATACAGTTATTCCGGCCAGCGGCAAGGTTCTCTCCGGCGGGGTTGACTCCAATGCTCTGCATAAACCGAAACGCTTTTTCGGCGCCGCCCGTAACATTGAAGACGGCGGCTCTCTGACCATCATCTCGACCGCACTGATTGATACCGGTAGCCGGATGGATGAAGTTATCTTTGAAGAGTTTAAAGGCACCGGCAACATGGAACTCCATCTCGACCGCCGCCTGGCCGATAAACGGACCTTCCCGGCGATTGATGTTGTCCGCTCCGGCACCCGCCGTGAAGATCTCCTGCTCAGCCCGCAGGATCTCCAGCGGATCTGGATTTTAAGAAAATTCATCCAGCCGATGAGTGTTGTCGAAGGTATGGAATTTCTGCTTGAGAAGATGAAAGGCACTAAAAATAACGCTGATTTTCTCGACTCCATGAACAGTTAAGTCAGAAAACAGGCTCGAAAATGGTTGAAAAATAACAAAATTTATTGACATTTACCCCCTAAAGTTGTAGATGGCGCGGTTCCCTGCGTTTGCGGGTAAAATATACTGGAGGTTTCTAAAAGAATCATGAGAGAAAATATCCACCCTAAATACGAAAAATGTGAAGTAACATGTGGTTGCGGTTTCAGTTACGAGACCCGTTCAACCAAACCTGAGATCAAAATTGAAGTCTGTTCCCAGTGCCACCCTTTCTACACCGGCAAACAGAAATTTGTTGACTCAGCTGGTCGTATCGAGAAATTCCGGCGCAAATACAATAAGTAACCGGTTTTTAAGGTTTGTTTGTCTCCCTACTGACCTATACTCCCGAAGCCGAGCGCGTGGTTGCGACCGCGGCTCGGCTCTGTTACGCTGACGTTGACTGTCATACGCTGGCCGAACGTTCCAATCCGGACGATGACCGACGCATGATCGAAAAAGTCCTGGCGATAGGTCACCACGGGGTTCTGGAACATGCTGTTTTCAGTTTCGTAACCGAAGGCGTTTCCCGGGCTTTAACCCATCAGCTGGTTCGCCACCGTCTGGCTTCGTTCGCACAACAGAGTCAGCGTTATGTTGCATTTGACGGCGGTTTTGACTACGAAACCCCGAAATCAATTGCCGCCCAACCGGAACTCGCCGCCCGCTACGCTGAAGAAATGAAACGAATTGCCGCACTTTATGCGGATTTACGTGAGGCCGGTATCGCCGCCGAAGATGCCCGTTTCATCCTCCCCAACGCCTCCCATTCACGCCTGATAATGACTATGAATGCTCGGGAATTACGGCATTTTTTCCATTTGCGCTGCTGTAACCGGGCCCAGTGGGAAATTCGCGATCTGGCCACCGTAATGCTGATTGAAGCTTCTAAAGTTGCTCCGGTTCTTTTTAAGGATGCCGGGCCCGGATGTCTTGCCGGCGCCTGCCCTGAAGGAGAAATGAGTTGCGGAAAAGCATTGGAAGTCCGCCGTAAATTTTCTGTTCTGTTGCACTCTCCAACCTGATTCCGGCATTGTTCGGAACCTGCATTTAAGTTGTCTTAATTATGTTTGCAAAACTCGAAGAAGTTGAACAGCGCCTGCTTGATCTCGAAGCTGAAGTAAGCCAACCGGATGCGGCCGCCAACCGGAAACATTACCAGGAGATAACCAAAGAGTTATCTGATCTGCGACCGGTGGTTGAGGCTTTCCGCGTCTATCGCGAAATAGCGGCCGAAATCGAGGACCATCGCGAACTTTTAGAAGGTGATGACGAAGAGCTTAAAGAGCTCGCCAGCGAGGAGTTGCCGGGTTTGGAAAAACGCCGGCAAAAACTCGAAGAAGAGATTCATGTTCTCCTGTTGCCTAAAGACCCGAATGATGAGAAAAATATTATTTTAGAGATTCGGGCGGGCACCGGCGGCGATGAAGCCGCCCTGTTTGCGGCCGATCTTTTTCGCATGTACGGTCGCTATGCTGAACGCCAGAGATGGAAACTTGAAGAGCTTGGCCGCAGTGAAACCGGAGTTGGCGGCTTAAAAGAGATTATAGTTTTAATCAAAGGCAAGCGGGTTTTCAGCCGCCTGAAATATGAGAGCGGCGTTCATCGCGTTCAGCGCGTACCGACCACTGAATCTCAGGGTCGGATTCATACCTCTGCGGTTACGGTTGCAGTTCTCCCGGAAGCTGATGCCGTTGATGCCAATATCAATCCTCAGGATTTGCGGATCGATATCTACCGCGCCTCCGGCCCCGGCGGCCAGAGTGTCAACACCACAGATTCCGCCGTCAGAATCACCCATATCCCCACCGGGCTCGTCGTTTCGAGTCAGGATGAGCGCTCGCAAATTAAAAATAAAGAGCGCGGTATGAAGGTTTTAGCTTCACGCCTGCTTGATCTTAAAATGCGGGAACAGCACGATAAAATAAGCTCAGAAAGACGGGAACAGGTCGGCAGCGGTGACCGTTCCGAACGCATCCGCACCTACAATTTCCCCCAGGGCCGGGTTACCGACCATCGCATCGGTTTGACACTGCACAAACTCGACCAGATAATCGGCGGTGAGATTGACGATCTGGTTACAGCTCTGACCTCTCACTTTCAGGCCGAGGCAATGAAAGGCGCCACTCCATGAACGAAACCTGGACGGTGCTGAGTCTGATTAACTGGGCCGCACCGTATCTGGAAAAAAACGGCTCTACTTCCCCCCGGCTTGACGCTGAGCTTCTACTGGCCAAAGTGCTTGAATGCCAGCGCCTGGAACTCTACCTGAGATTTGACAAACCCCTCGCCCCGACTGAACTCGCAGATTTCAAAAAATTGATTCTTATCCGCCGCCAGGGTGTACCGGTCGCTTATCTTTTGGGCACAAAAGAGTTCTGGTCGCTTGATTTCAACGTCAATGAAGCGGTTTTAGTGCCGCGCCCCGAAACTGAACATCTGGTCGAAACCGCCCTTGAATTTATTGAAAAAAACTTCCCGGATGGCGGCCCGGTGCTTGACATCGGCACCGGCTGCGGCAATATCATTCTTGCACTTGCCAATAGTTTAGCCAAAACTGCCAATTTTTCCGGCCTCGGTATCGATAGCCGCCCGGCAGCATTGGCTGTGGCACAGGAAAATGCCCGTAACTTAGAGATTGAAACCGTCTCCTGGCTGACCTCAGATCTTTTTCAGGCTCTAAATCCCGAAAAATATAAGTTTGATCTGATCGTTTCCAACCCGCCCTACATAACTGCCAACGATATGCAGACCCTGCCACGTGAGGTATTGTGCGAACCGGCAGCAGCTCTTAACGGCGGCCCGGATGGACTCGATTTTTACCGTCGGATTTCAGCCCAGGCCAAAACCTTTCTTAATGAAAATGGCGGGCTTATTTTTGAAGTCGGTGACGGCCAGGCGGATGCTGTCAAAAAAATCTTGGCAAGTAACGGTTATAGTGCTATTTCTACAAAATATGATCTCGCTCGCTGTGAACGAGTGGTAATGGGTGTAAACAGGTAGATAAGTGGAAAGTATTATTGTAAAAGGGGGCCGGAAATTATCCGGCGAAGTTACGGTCGGCGGCGCTAAAAATTCGGCTCTGCCGCTGATTGCCGCAACTCTGCTGGCTGAAAATGGCCGAACCTTACTTGAAAATATTCCGGATCTGCGCGATATCAATACGATTATCCGCCTGCTCGCCGGTATGGGCGCGGAAATAACCCGCTCTGAGGGTAAACTTGAGATCAGCACCACCGCCATTGACAACTGTCAGGCCCCTTATGAACTGGTAAAAACCATGCGGGCTTCGATTCTGGTTTTAGGCCCGCTCCTGGCCCGTTTCGGCGAGGCTCGGGTCTCACTGCCCGGCGGTTGTGCTATCGGCGCCCGGCCGATCAATTTACATATCAAAGGCCTTGAGCAGATGGGTGCGGAAATCGAAGTTGAACACGGCTATATCATCGGCAAAGCCGGCCGCCTTAAGGGCGCTGATATCAGCTTTGATCTGACTACGGTAACTGGAACCGAAAATTTAATGATGGCGGCAGCCCTAGCTGACGGCGTCACCCATCTCCGCAATGCCGCACGGGAGCCGGAAATTATCGATCTTGCGGTCTGCCTGCGAAAAATGGGCGCGAAAATTGAGGGCGACGGCACCCATACAATTATTATTACCGGAGTTGAAAAACTTACCGGTTGCGAATACCAGGTAATGCCGGACCGGATTGAAGCGGGAACTTTTATGGTCGCCGCCGGGATCAGTGACGGTGATATTGTCATTAAAAATACGCCGTTGGCAGCCCTCGACGGGGTTGTATCAAAACTCCAGGAAATCGGTCTCGAAATTGAACCACTCACGAAATTTTCCGAAGATCAACCACTGGCCGGAATTCCGGTACGAATCCGGCGCCGGAATTCAACTTTACAAGCTCTTGACATCAAAACGATGCCCTATCCGGGTTTTCCTACCGACATGCAGGCCCAGGTTATGACGCTGTTAACCCTGATTTCGGGCACCAGCGTTATCAGTGAAACCATCTTTGAAAATCGGTTTATGCATGTTTTTGAACTCCAGCGCATGGGCGCCGATATTGAGGTCGACGGCCGCACCGCCATCGTCCGCGGAGTTGAGAAACTCTCCGGCGCCCCGGTCATGGCCTCCGATCTCAGAGCCAGTGCCGGACTAATCCTCGCCGGTCTCGCCGCAGAAGGCGAAACCGTAATGTCCAGAGTCTACCACCTAGACCGCGGCTACTCCGGCTTCGAAAAAAAATTAAAAGCCCTAGGCGCTAATATCAAAAGGATTAAAGAATAGAATTTTTCAATTCAAACTACCGAGATTGGGGTCATTGCTGGATCAAGGTGCGTAGCACCACCAGCTTTGACCCCGTGCGAAGCAGGGCGAAGCAAAGTTCGCCGCTACCCTTATTTATGAGTTAAACCAAAAGGCACCAAGAAAATAGAGAAGGTGCAAGCTTAGGCTTCGCCCCTCCGTAACGGGGTCAAAGCTAAAGCAATGACCCCAATCGAGACAGGTCGAACTTTAGTTTGTTATGTCTCGATTGGGGTCATACTTGACATTTGCGTTTCCCAGTAACATGTCAAGTTTGACCCCGGTTACGAAGGGCAAAGCAAAGTTCGAAGCTACCCTCTCTTAATTAAAGACCTAGCGTAAAACGTAAAAAGAGAAACCAAAATGAACATCAAAACCTACACCACCACAAGCAGCCAATTCACCGCGCAATTTACCAAACTCTGCGCCCGCAACCTCGACCTCGATATGAGCGCCGACAAAGTTGTTGCTGAAATCATCGAAAATGTCCGCAAAACCGGCGATACAGCCCTCTTTGACTATACCCGTAAATTTGATGGCCTGGATTTGAACACAGTCGGAATTGAAGTTGCAGAAGCTGAAATTGATACGGCCTGCAATGCTTTAAGTTCATCCCAGATCGCTGATATTGAACTGGCAATTGACCGAATCCGTACTTTTCATCAGCGCCAGCTTCGACAATCCTGGTTTGATGATCAAGAACCCGGAGTTCTGCTGGGCCAGAAAATAACCCCGCTGCAGCGGGCCGGAATCTACGTTCCCGGTGGCAAAGCTTCATATCCCTCTTCGGTGTTAATGAATGCCCTGCCGGCGCAGGTTGCCGGAGTTGATGAAATCATTATGGTTTCTCCCGCGGCCCAAGGTTATAATCCGGCAGTTCTGGCCGCCGCCCGGCTCTGCGGCGTTGATCGTATTTTCCGCATCGGCGGAGCTCAAGCCGTAGCTGCTTTAGCTTACGGCACCGCCTCCGTGCCGATGGTCGATAAAATTGTCGGCCCCGGCAATATCTATGTTGCCCTCGCCAAACGCCGGGTTTTCGGCCGGGTCGGAATCGATATGGTCGCCGGACCGAGTGAAATTATGGTGGTTGCCGATGAAAGCGCCGATCCGGCTTTTATCGCCGCCGATCTCCTCTCCCAGGCTGAACATGATGAACTCGCGGTCGTCGTGCTTGTCACTCCGTCCGCTGAATTAGTTGAAAAAGTCAAAATTGAACTTAGAAAACAGCTCAATTTATTGAGCCGCAAAGAGATTGCCGTGCGTTCACTTAATGACCAGGGGGCTCTAATTACAACTGCCTCTCTTGAAGAAGCCTTAGATCTCGCCAATCAATTTGCTGCCGAACACCTCGAACTTGCGGTCAGCGATCCGCTCCTGGCTTTAAGTTCAATCAAAAATGCCGGGGCCATTTTCTTAGGGCATTCGACCCCTGAAGCTCTGGGCGACTATCTCGCCGGGCCGAATCATGTTCTCCCGACCGCCGGTACCGCCCGCTTCTCTTCACCGCTCGGGGTTGATGATTTCTTGAAAAAGAGCAGTGTTCTCTCATTCAGTAAAGCCGCTCTGCAAACTTACGGAAAATCGGTTACGGCTCTGGCCGAAATGGAAGGCCTTGAAGCTCATGCCCGGGCCGTAAGTTTACGCCTTGAAAAGGAAAATAAATCATGAAAAATTCACCCCGCAAAGCCTTAATCGAACGGCAGACAGCCGAAACAGAGATCAAACTTACACTTAATCTGGACGGCAGCGGCAAGTCACATATTGCCACCGGCATCCCGTTTATCGACCATATGCTGACCCTCTTCGCCCGTCACAGCGGCAGCGATCTTGATATCGAAGCCAACGGCGATATTGAGGTCGATTTTCATCATACGGTTGAAGATTTAGGAATTTGTCTCGGCCAGGCTTTAACTCAGGCACTCGGTGATTGCGGCGGCATCGCCCGTTACGGCGAAGCCCTGATCCCGATGGATGAAACGCTCTGCGGCGCGGTTGTCGATATTTCTAAACGACCGTTTCTGGTTTTTAATGTTGCTGTAACCGCACCCAAGGTCGGCGAACTTGACAGTGAACTGATTGAGGAGTTTTTTCGCGCTTTTGCTGTTCACGGCGGCTTGACCCTGCACATCAACCTCAACTACGGCAAAAACCAGCACCATATCTTTGAAGCCGCCTTCAAAGCTTCTGCTCACGCCCTGCGTCGGGCCTGGACAGAGCGCTCTGAACTTGACGGCAAGGTTTTAAGCAGCAAAGGAACTCTTTGAAATGATTGCAATTGTTGACTACGGCATGGGCAATTTAAGATCAGTCCAGAAAGCGATTGAGAAGGTCGGTTTTCAGGCGGATGTTACCCGTTCACCGCAGCATATTGCCGATGCCGACGCAGTTATCTTGCCCGGAGTCGGTGCGTTTAAGGATTGCATGGACAACCTTGATAATTTAGGCCTGATTACACCAGTCTTAAAAGCCATCAGTTCGGGCAAACCTTTTTTAGGAATCTGCCTCGGCCTGCAGCTGCTTTTCAGTGAAAGCCTGGAATTCGGCCGGCATCCCGGACTCGATGTAATCAAAGGCGTGGTCAAACCCTTCTCGCCAACAATGACTGACCCGGATGATCCGCAGGAGCTTTTAAAGATTCCGCATATGGGCTGGAATTCAGTCCAACGCCAAAAACCGGTACCGGTTCTCGATGGCATCAACGACGGCGATTATTTCTACTTTGTCCACTCCTACTACGTTGAGCCTGAAGATGAAAAAGTGGTCGCCACCCGCACCGACTACGGCGGTGAATTCGTCTCCGCTGTTGCTTTTGACAATATCATTGCGACTCAGTTTCATCCGGAAAAGAGCCAGAATCAGGGGCTTGCCATTCTCCGCGATTTCGCCACAACCACAAAAAAGGGGTAGATTAAAAACCATGCCGGTATATTTACAGATTTCATCAACCAACAATCACCGAAAAAGCGGGCGCTATATGCTGCTTTTTCTTTTAATGACTATCTTTCTGTTTAGTGCCTGCACCAGCAAGAATGTCCGTGTTAAAAATCTTGCGGCAATCCCTAAATTCAAACGTATTGCCGTACTTCCTTTCGAGGTTGCCGGCTGTGAAGCCTGTGTTGACTCATTCCCCACCTGCCGGCCCCAGGGCGACCGGATTGTCTGCGGCAAGATTAACAGCAAAATCGGTTATGAACTGGCCTTATCGCTGGCGCGTGAAATTGCAATTTACGGTAAATATGAGGTTGTTGAACCCCAGACTGCGGCCCGGATTCTCCCCTATGTCGGCCAGATCTCAATGCCGGAGATGGGGCATCGTTTAGGGGTTGATATGATTATTTTCGGCAAAGTCAACCGTTATCATGAGCGGGTGGGCGGCCCGATGGCAGTCCAGAAACCGGCTTCAGTCTATTTTGAAATATCAATGATTGATGCCCGAAGCGGGAACAAAGTCTGGTATGCGGTTTTTGATCAAACCCAGAAATCTTTCAGTGCTGATATTACTGATGTCAGAAATTTTATGCGCGGCGGGGGCAAATGGCTGACGGCAAGAGAGTTTGCCGATATCGGTATTGCTGAAACTATCGAGCAGTTCCCCGGCCTCGAAAAAGCAGGAGATCTATAAGAGATGCTGATTATTCCGGCAATTGACTTAAAAGACGGCAACTGTGTCCGCTTAAAACAGGGGCGCATGGAAGATGATACGCTTTTTTCCAACGATCCGGTCGAGATGGCTCTGGACTGGCAGAGTCAGGGAGCCCGTTTTCTCCATATTGTTGATTTGAATGGTGCTTTTGCGGGTGAACCCGTAAATCGTGAAGTCATCAAAAAAATTGTGCAAACCCTTACGATTCCCTGCCAGCTGGGCGGCGGTATTCGTGATCTTGAAACCGTGAAAGCCTATCTTGATCTTGGCCTGAACCGAGTTATTCTCGGCACAGTTGCAGTTGAAAATCCTGAACTTGTGCGTGCGGCGGCAAAACAGTTTCCCGGCCAGATCTGCGTTGGTATTGATGCCCGCAAGGGGATGGTCGCGACTCAAGGCTGGGCCGATGAAACTCAAGTTAAAGCCCTGGATCTGGCCCATAAATTTGAAGATTGCGGCGTCGCGGCAATAATCTATACCGATATTTTGCGGGACGGGATGCAGACCGGCGTCAACCTTGAAGAAACCGAAGCTCTGGCCGCGGCCATCTCAATTCCGGTAATCGCCTCCGGTGGCATTGCCACAATTGCCGACATTAAAGCCCTGCTGCCGCTTGAAAAAAGCGGCGTCAATGCGGCAATTACCGGCCGGGCTCTTTATGAAGGAAGTCTCAAACTTGATGAGGCCCAGAAAGTTGCCGACGGCGGAGTTCAATAATGCTGGCCAAACGAATTATTCCCTGTCTTGATGTTAAAGACGGCCGCGTCGTAAAAGGGGTCAACTTCGTCGGCCTGCGCGATGCCGGCGACCCGGTTGAGGTTGCGGCAATCTATGACGAACAGGGTGCCGATGAGCTGACATTCCTCGACATCACCGCCTCCAGTGACCGGCGTTCAATTATACTCGATGTTGTCGCCCGCACTGCGGAACAAGTTTTTATCCCGCTGACCGTTGGCGGCGGCGTCCGTAATCTCGATAATATTCGGGCCCTACTCAATGCTGGAGCCGATAAAGTTTCAATCAATACTGCGGCCGTACACCGGCCGGAATTTGTTAAAGAAGCGGCCTACCGCTTCGGCAGTCAGTGCACAGTTGTCGCAATTGATGCCAAAGCCCGCACCAACGGTGACGGCTGGGAAGTATTCATCTATGGCGGCCGCGAACCGACCGGGCTTGACGCGGTCGAATGGGCGCAAAGAATGGTCGAATATGGCGCCGGCGAAATTCTTTTAACCAGTATGGATCGCGACGGCACCAAAGACGGCTTTGACCTAAAATTAACCCGCACAATTGTTGATGCAGTTTCCGTCCCGGTAATCGCATCCGGCGGAGTCGGCAACCTCGAACATATCTATGACGGCCTAACCAAAGGCGCCGCCAGCGCTGCCCTGGCTGCATCGATCTTTCACTATCGCGAATACACGATTGCCGAAACCAAAGACTATCTTAAAGAACGCGGAGTTAGGGTCCGATGATCGAAAAACTGTACCAGGTAATCTGCGACCGCCGCGACCACCCGCAAGCCAACTCTTACGTTGCTTCTTTAATTGCCAAGGGACCGGATGCTATTCTAAAAAAAATCGGTGAAGAAGCCGCCGAAGTTATAATTGCCACCAAAGACCTTGACGCCGTAAAAGATGTGACAAATCAAGATGTTGACACTGCTGCAACAGCCTCTCTGGTTCACGAAATCGCCGACCTGACTTTTCATCTACTAGTCCTGATGGCCGAACAAAAAATCCCCCCAAGTGCCGTTTCTAGCGAGTTAGAGCACCGCTTCGGAACTTCGGGTTTGGCTGAAAAAGCAAACCGCAAATAAAAAAACATCGGCTGCAAAAAACCAAACCTGCTTTTCCAACCCAAACCTGTCAGGATTGGGGTCATTGCTGGTACAAGGTGCGTCAGCACCGCCAGCTTTGACCCCGTTTATGATAAATGACTGCCGGGTTAAAACCCGATGCAGGAATTTAAACGGAACGAGGGCGAAGCAAAGTTCGACACCATTTACTGTTGCTTTATGAGAACTCTGAATAGTCACAAAAAACATTAACATTGTAAACAGCCAAGTGAAAATACCTATGACTGATTTTACTAATCTTCTCGAACTTGCCGTCCACCTCGGGGCCGGCGACGCCGCTTTGATTAGTGCCGCTGATATTACCGTTAAAGATGAACTCGCCAAGATGTGCTTTGAACCCCGCTGCGAAGGCTACGGCAATTCCCTAAGCTGCCCACCTTTAGTTCGCGGCCCGGAAGCTTTTCGCAAATTTCAGCCTGAATATGAAAAAGCGCTGGTTTTCAAACTTGAAGTACCGATGGATGTGGCGATGACCCTGGAACGCAATGAAGTGTTAGCTCTGATCCACGAAATCAGCGCCCGGATCGAAACCTCTGCCCGCAAACATGGCCTGCAACGCGCCAAAGCCTTCGCCGGCGGCTCCTGCAAAGCACTTTTCTGCGCCGACTATCCCGAATGCCGGGTTCTCGATGAGAAAAAACCCTGCCGCAACCCCCATATCGCCCGCGAGTCAATGTCCGGCTACGGCATCGACGTCACCAAACTCATGACCACCGCCGGCTGGGAACAACAACGCTGGGATAAAAACAACAAAGAAAACGCCACCGTAACCTTCACCGGCATGGTATTACTCGACTAATTGGAGGGTCAAATCTTTAACCTTGACAAAATATACCCCTAATCCTTCCCCCTTTTAATGTCCAAAAGGACATATCGGGTAACGGCAGACCTCACAAAAGTGAC
>JAOZKP010000720.1 GCA_029935295.1 bacterium
CTTTAGCTTTAGAATCAGGGCTAAGCGGCATCTCGATTTACAATAATCAGCAGAGGATCAGCGGTCCAAAACTATGGGAAGGCGAGGATAAAAACAGCGTATCTGTGGTGAACGAGAAAGCACAATTTTTCCATAACCCGGAACTCCACCTCTTCACTCTGACCTACCCGCGCACCGAAAGCCAAGGTGAAATAAGGCTTGGTCTTGACGCCCACCAGCTTGAAGCCTTACAAAATCAGGTTGGTTTAGAGCAGTTACTTATCACTTTGAATAACATTTCCGGGATCAGCTACGTTCACCTCCTCCCGAATTCTCAAGTTTCAGAATCATTACCTTTAACCCGGGAAATCACCATAGACAAAAGTTCGATAATTGAGATACGACTGCCGATACCCAACCATAAAATTCTCTGTACCGGCTTCAAATCTGACTCTCTTGTGGCCCGGGAAAAAGGCCTCTGGCGCGATTTCTCTCTCTTCGCCATACTTATTGGTGCCCTTGGCGGACTCTTCTCCTGGCTGCTCTATCGCTATCAACTTTCAATTTTGGCCCATGCCCGACGCTCGCAACAACGACTGGCCCGGGAACGTGAGGATGCAATTTTGGGCCGGGCGGCGGCAGCGGTGGCCCACGAAATCCGCAATCCGTTGAACGCTATCGACATTGGCCTGCAACGCTTGGAGCTTGAAGATAGCGGCCTGGCCGAGGAGTACAACTCGCTGACCTCTGCCATGCGCAATGCGGTGGGCCGCGTTAACAGTATTGTCGGCGATCTCCGCCGTTTCGCGCAACCCCTGAACCCCCAATTGGTCTCCGTTGAAATCGCATCTCTGCTTAAAGATATAATTGCCCTTTATCAGACCCGAGCCGATGCATCCCAAATTGAAATGTCCCTTACTGTCGACCTGTCTCCGGCAAAAAATCATCTCCAAATCGACTCAATTCTTATGGGGCAGGCGTTGGAAAATATCTGCAAGAATGCAATTGAAGCCCAACCCGAAGGCGGTTTTTTCAAAATAGCTA
>JAOZKP010000287.1 GCA_029935295.1 bacterium
GAGGGGCGAAGCCTAAGCTCGCACCCTCTCGGTTTTCTTGGCGCCTTTGCACCCAAAGGGCATAAACGTCTTGGCGGAAGACCCTCTTAAAAAAACAAAACTAAAAATAGAAGGAGTGCAAACTTATGAAAATCAAAAAACGAAAACTCATTCTGACCGTCGGAGTAACACTGATTTTTTTGGCAGCCGGACTATTTGCTGGAGAGAACAGCTTTGTCCTGGCCCAGCCGTCAACTCCCGCCATTCCAGAAAAAACCCAGATAAAATCTGAAATATTACCGGTAAATCCCATAACATTTAATTTTTCTCAGGAGACAGTTGGCGCAATGCCGGTCTCCTTTGCCCCGGCGGTGGGCAACTGGAGCATCGGCATCGATAAGGACAACAAAGTTCTGGTCGTCGATGGCAGCCGGTGGCGCCAGGGCCAGACTTCTGCCGGTCTTGCAGATAAAGCCCGCGCCCTCTACGGTGAGCGTTATGCCGAATTTCTTGATAACGTCAAAGCCTACGCCTACTACCCGTTTGCAGTCGCTCAATCAGTGGAGAATTTTACCAATGGTAAAATCACTGTACGCTTCAAGGCAATTGCCGGCAGGATTGACCAGGGTGCCGGGATTCTTTTCGACCTTAAAGCAAATGGCGATTACTATGCAATCCGCGCCAACCCGCTGGAAAACAACCTGGTGCTCTGGCGCTTTAAACAGGGCCGCAGAAGCTCGGTCAGCTGGGTCCGCAACGTCCCGACAGCAAGCCGAAAATGGCATAACCTTAAAGTGACAATTGACAAAAATCTAATTAAAGGATATGTCAACGGCAGGCAATATCTCACATACAAACTGCCGGAAGCAGTTTCCGGAAAAGTCGGCCTCTGGACCAAAGCCGACAGCGTTATCTATTTTGATAATTACACAGTAACTGCTGAAAAAGAGAAATAATTGAGCCCTAATCCAAATTTTTGCACAACCATAAGATCAGCTGCCATCTCTTTGATCTGTCTCTTTATAATGGCATCCTGCGCCCACTATGATCATAAGGAACTTTATGAAATTGACTTTATGGCGCGGGCCCAAACCCATGTTCTGGGCAATGTTGAAGTAACCGCTACTGTTTTAAGTGACGATGAGAGCGCGGCCCTGTTCGGGGCCTTTGTTGCAGAGACCGGAGTCCAGCCGGTCTGGATCAGAATTCGTAATAATGATTCAGTTCCCTACTGGCTCTATTCTGTAAGCACTGATCCGGAATACTTTTCCCCGCATGAAGCGGCCTGGAAAAACCATTTCACATTCGGCGGTTATTCCAACATTGAGATGAACTCAACTTTCCGGCGCCTGGTAATCCATCCCTATATCCCGGCCGGTGAAACCGTATCCGGGTTTATTTATACCCGCCTTGATGAATGGATTAAGACCTTCAACGTAGACCTTAAAACTGTGGGCAGCAAGGGTAAATCATTTTTTTTCATTACCAAAGTGCCAGGTTTTACAGCGGACGACAACGCCGAGTTGGATTTTGATTCCCTACTGCAAAATAAGAACCTTGCCAACCTGAAAATTGAGTCTCTGTTTCCAGAACAGAAAATTGTCGACCTAGAAACCCTTAAAGATCTACGAAAATGGCTGGAGAACCTGCCTGGAACTGTATTCGGGAAGGACGGTACATCCCCGTCTGACCCGCTTAATCTTATAATGGTGGGACGACTTAAAAATATCCTGCCGGCATACATCATGCGGGGCTGGAGGCCGGCCGAAAACGCCAACTTCGGTGCCCTCTGGAAGATGCTTAAGTCATTTTTCTTTGGCTCCAATTACCTTTATTCTCCCGTCTCATCACTCTATCTCTTTGGCCATAAACAGGATATGGCGCTCCAGAAAGCCCGTGCAACTATTAATGAAAGAAACCATCTGCGGCTCTGGATTGCACCGGCCAAATTTCAGGGTATGCCGATCGTCGTCGGCCAGATCAGCCGCGATGTCGGAGTCAGGTTTACCGGCAAACTCTCCCCGCCGACCACCCATGTTATCGACCCTGAAGTCGATGAAGCCCGCTGGTACCTGGAACAAGATCTGGTACTTTCCCAACGAGTTAAATATCTGGGTCTCTGCCGGGGTGTAGGTTATGCCCCGGAATCACAACCCCGACACAATTTAATGGGAGATCCCTACTATACCGACGGGCTCCGACTGGTTATATTTTTTTCTGACTCACCACTATCTTTTATGGAAATTAACCGGCTGGACTGGGAAAAACATGAGGATATGCGCTATATGATTCAGGAAGATGAGTAGGATTTTTGTTTTTTTAATGCCGCAACGTAAACTCAAAACCAGCTGATGGTGTAAAAATTGTTTGTAAACAGCATGTTTTCTCACAACAAAAGTATTTTCTCTAATCGCGCGGCCATCGCTTTGTCTCTCTTGGTACTGCTCTTCAGCACCCCCGGATTTGCTGCGGAAACAACCTCCCAAACAGAACCGGTTTTCATTACCATAGGCACCGGTTCTGTAAACGGAATTTACTATCCTGCCGGCCGGGCAATATGCAACATGCTGCAGCATGACACGGAAATCCCGGCAATTCTTTGTTCAGTGGAGAAAACATCAGGGTCAACCAGCAACCTTAAAGCCCTGGCGGCCGGTAGCTTTGAATTTGGCCTCAGCCAGTCAGATCAGTTAGCCGAAGCCTATAACGGTACCGGTGATTTTAATTTAGCATTAGTTAATTTAAGAACCGTCCTGACTCTCTACAATGAATCCTTAACGGTGGTAGTGCGGGCCGACAGCCCCATCCACCAGATAAGTGACCTTAAACATAAAAAAGTAAGCACCGGCCTGGCGGGATCCGGCGGTCATGCAACCATGCACAGCCTTATGCAATATATGGGCTGGAAAACTAAAGATATTAAAGAATTTTATGATTTAAGCAATGTCAGAGCGATGACCGAACTCTGTGAACAGAGACTGGATGCCGTAGCCTTCACAACCGGGCACCCTTACAATCTTCTGACCAGGATAGCCGGGGAATGTGCACTCCGGATTCTGCCGCTCCAGGGACCGGCGGTTGAAAAATTATTGGAAGACTCCTTCGCCTACAACCGCACCTTCATTCCCGAAGGTCTTTACCAAGGCATAAATGATACTGTGGAGAGTTTCGGGGTTGTAGCCACTCTGGTCTCTTCTCGCAAAGTTGACAAAGAAGTTGTTTACCGGGTTGTGAAATCAATTTTTGAAAATCTGAATGAAGTTAAAAAAGCCCATCCCTTGCTGGGCTCACTAACCCGGATCAATATGGCCCGACAATACCGGTTTGCACCGTTGCACCCAGGATCAATCAAATACTTTCATGAAACCGGCCTGCTGGATGAAACATCCCCCCTCCGATGACAATAAAGTGTATTAACACTCCGACAGACCAGCCCTGTTTTAAATAAAACCTTTAATTTCGGTAACTAAAATGACTAAAATAACCCACAAAACTTTTATCTTCTACTGCTCTCCGGCCGGAACAACCCGGCACTCGGCTGAAGTAATTGCAAAAACACTGCAATCTAATCAACAGGAAGCAACAATTTGTGAAATTGGCAGAGATGAAACGCACCTGACTCAGGTGTTGCAAAATCTAGCTGATACCGAGGGACAAGTCGTAGTTTTCATCGGGTCACCGGTTTATGCTTCGCATGCCCTGCCTTTGATAATGGATCTTATCAACTGCTTACCGAAAAAAGATCAGGTTTATGCCGTACCTTTTGCCATCTGGGGTGGTGCAACCAGCGCCCTGGC
>JAOZKP010000721.1 GCA_029935295.1 bacterium
TTAGTAAAATTTATTAGTGTTACACTGTTAGTATTTTTCTTCGCAGGAATATCAGGAGAGGTTATGGCGTCAGGGTTAGATAATGTTCCAGTGCTGAAGACGCTTTTGCCGCAGATGGAGATCGGCTCTTTTACCGGTGTCAAGAATGTTGAAATAGTTTACGGGGTTCAGGAACACAAAAACGAGAAAGGCGCGGTAATAATTGTCAACGGCCGCAATGAGACCTTTGTGAAATATAGTGATGTGATTGCTAAACTTAGCAGTCAGGGGTTTTCTGTTTACACCTTAGACCATCGTAACCAGGGCTTCTCCGGCCGTCAACTCGCCGATCCTCATAAAGGTCACGTCGATACTTACGACGACTACATTGCTGATTTTGATTTTTTTCTGAAAAACATAGTCAACAAAAAGTCGCATAAGGTCAAGTTGGTTCTGGCCCATTCGATGGGCGGGACGATTTCTCTGCTGTATGAGGTTCGCCATCCCGGAAGTTTTTCTGGAATGGCTATGAGTGCGCCGATGCTCGGTTTTTCAACCACACCTTGGCCCTTTTTCCTGGTACCGCCACTACTTTCTTTATATGAGGTTCTGGGTCTGGAACGGAACTATGTTGTCGGTGGCGGCAAGTTTAAACTTGAGCCTTACAGTCCGGATAATAATTTAACCTCTGATGAACCTCACTATACCCGGAACTACCAGCTGATGCTAGATTATCCGCAAACCCAGCTCGGTGCCCCAACCTGTGCCTGGGTGAAAAAGTCACTGGAGGCAATTAAAGAGATTCAGGACGGTGCTGAAAAGTTCAAGACGTCATTGTTGATTCTTCAGGCCGGGGATGACCGGGTAGTTAATAATTGTACCGAGGAACGTTTCTGCTGCAAAGTCGGCAAAAACTGCCAGCTTGTTGTCATGCCCGGGTCACAACACGAAATTCTCATGGAAAAACCTGCAATCAGAAAATCAGCCGAAAAATATATTATCAACTTTTTTAATCATATAGCTGGATTGTAAATCTACACT
>JAOZKP010000288.1 GCA_029935295.1 bacterium
GTTACGGAGGGGCGAAGCCTAAGCCCGCACCCTCTCAGTTTTCTTGTGTCTCTTGTTCAACTCAGAAAGTTGAGTTGTAAGAAATAGCTGAATAGTTACCAAATTTACTTTATACACTAAAACAAATTACCCTCTTTCATCAAGGATTTTTTCGATAATTTTCTAAACCAATTTTTTAAACATGACTTCAGAAACAGTTGACAACTTAATTATCGGCGGTGGCCTAAGCGGTATCTATGCCGCTTACCTGCTTGCCCGAAGAGGCAAATCTTTTATTCTCCTCGAGGCCCGGGAGCGACTTGGGGGAAGAATTCTCAGCCCTGAAGCTCAAGGTTTTTTTACCGACATGGGTCCTTCGTGGTATTGGCCCGCAATTCACCCGCAAATGGCACAGCTTATCTCTGACCTTGAGCTTAAAGGCTATCGCCAGTTTGAGGAGGGATTGGGGCGTTTTCAGAGTGTCAGCGGGGCGACCCAGACTGTCAGCGGCTACGCTAATGAACCGCACTCATGGCGCCCTGAAGGAGGTATGTTCGCAATAATTGAAAAACTCTGCGCGGATCTTCCTGAAAAGAGCATTCGGCTGAATCATCAGGTCTGCAATATTGCCAAGGAGGGCGACGGGGCCCTGGTGAATGTCGGTAAACTTGAGCAGGAACCACAGGCACAATTTAAGGCAAAAAAAGTAATTCTCGCCCTGCCGCCGCGGCTTATCGCATCAACGATTCTCTTTAACCCTGACCTACCGCCGGATTTAACCCAGGCAATGCTCAAAATCGGTACCTGGATGGCAGGTCAGGCAAAATTTTATGCCCTTTATGAAGAACCTTTCTGGCGCCGGGACGGCCTTTCGGGCCAGGCCTTCAGTCAACGCGGCCCGCTGGGAGAAATTCATGACGGCTCCAACAATGCAAAAGCCCCTTATGGTTTAACCGGATTTGTCGGAATTCCGGCAGTACAACGTCACAATCAGGAAATACTAACTGAAGCTATCTTTGCACAACTCGCCCTCATTTTCGGTAAACCTGCGGGCCGGCCGGCAACCTTCTTCTATAAAGACTGGGCCCGGGAACAATTTACGGCCACTAAACTCGATCAGCCACCGATGTACACACACCCGCTCTACACGCCTCCGGCCGGTCAAACCTCATTCTGGAACAATATCATACATTTTGCCGGCACTGAAACCGCCCCGCAACACGGTGGCTATCTCGAAGGTGCGCTGACCGCCGCCGAACGGGCAGTTGAATAGAAAAAAGATTGTCGATTATGCAAAATACATAATTTAATATTTTGTATAATCGATTTGACTTTAGACCAAACTTGAGTTATACTTTCAGACAGGAAATTGAACTAAAAAACAAGTGACAATTTATTGCCACCGACACCCGAAAACGGCTCCAGAGATGAATAAAATTGAAGTATCAATTCATAGTGACGGTAGCGTTGACCTTAAACTCAGCGAGTTTAAGGATAGCAGCTGTCTCGACACCACCCGAGCTCTTGAGTGCCTGTTGGGAAATGAGATTACCAACCGCCATATTTACAGCGCCCGCCTCTCAGAAAGCCTGCCTTTAACAAAGCGAACCGGAGCCCACAAGAAAGGCTGATCCGGCTTCAGTTCAACGAAAACTATTTATTAAATCCCGCAGTTCCAGTGCTGCCTGTCGGGCTGCTTCAGCAAAACCGGCACCCGGATCAGCATATATGATTCCCCGGGACGAATTTATCACCAGCCCCAATCCCCTTTGATCAAGCCCGGCTTTTAAAACAGCTTCCACATCACCCCCCTGAGCCCCAATCCCGGGAACCAGTAAAGGAATATCACCTACAACTTCACGCACCAAAGCAAGTTCTGCCGGCCAGGTTGCGCCGACCACCAGCAGGATATTGCGATTTTTATTCCAGGATGTTGCCGCTAATCGGGCCAGTTTCAAATAAAGCGCTTCATCTCCGATTTCAAGTCCCTGCAGGTCGGCACCCCCGGGATTTGAAGTCCGACAGAGGATAACCACTCCTTTATCGGCATAATCGAGAAAAGGGCTCAGCGAATCACCCCCAAGATAGGGATTGACAGTAACCGCATCCGCCTGATATCGTTCGAATGCTTCAATTGCATACTTTTCCGCCGTACTGCCAATATCGCCCCGCTTTGCATCAAGAATAACCGGGATATCGGGATAATTCGCATTGATGTAACGGATTGTCGCCAGGAGTTCGGCTTCAGCTCCACATGCAGCATAATGGGCAATCTGCGGTTTATAAGCACAAACCAGATCAGCAGTCGCATTAATCAAGGCTCGGTTAAAGTGAAAAAAAGGCTCCGCGGACTCACGGCATAATTGCGGCAGTCGCGCTATATCCGGATCCAGACCAACACATAGAAGTGAGTTATTTTTTTGTTGTGCCAACTCAAGTTTCTCGATAAAATTCATCTGACAACCTCCATTATGCCTGCAACTGACCCGACCACAAAATTCAGCCGGAAGAAAATGGTATTATTATTATGAAAAGTAAAACTACTCTGAAATATGGAATTCTGCTGCTTTGCAGCCTGTTTCTCTTAACCTCTTTATCTAGCTGTGCCGGCCGGGGCCGACCGCTCAAAGCGGAAACCACCGGCTATTGCGGCTGCGGCAAATGCTGTGGTTGGGAGCGCGGCAGCTGGAAATTTCTTAAACTGAATTTCTGGAGCCGCTATAACACAAGCGGCAAAAATAAAGGAAAAAAATATAGCGGCCTGACCGCCCATGGCACCAAGCCCCAGGAACCCAATCCCGGACTTTTCAAACGCCCCTGGTACATCCTTTTTCCCTGGCTCTGGTTTCCACATGATGGAACTTTGGCGGCGGACACCCGTTATTATCCGTTCGGGAGCCGCTTTTACATTCCCGGTTACGGCTACGGCACGGTTGCAGACCGCGGTTCAGCAATTAAGGGGAAAAACCGTTTTGACCTCTATTTCGAATCTCACGATGAAGCTCTGCAATGGGGTCGGAAAAAGATCAACATTTACAGGGTTGATTAATTCAATAAAATGTATTATATTAGTCTTTATAAAGTTGTATAAACTGCAGATTCGAAAACCAAATCAGATTTCAGGAGAAAAATCATGAAGGAAATATTTATATTTTTAGGAATTGTTATAGCTTGGTATCTGCTCCAGGCCCATATCCTACCGCGGATGGGGGTTGCCACCTGAATGCGCCCCGCCTGCCAGGAGGCCGGAGCGAAAAAAAAGAAAACTCTTGATGCTGAGATAGAACAGAACCAGAAACTGACGCCAACCGAAACCAAAAAGAGGTAACCACAGATGACCCACAGTGACGCCGGCAATTACGCCGGCAAACATCAAAGCCAGTCGATCCCGGCAGAACTCCGGAAAATGATTAATGCAGTTCTCTCCGAAAAGCGTTTAAGCTGCAAACAGGCCCATCAAATTGCGGCTGATTCTGAATTCAGCCCCAGCGATGTCGGCCGGGCCGCGGATCTTATGGAGATTCGCCTGAGCGGATGTCAGCTTGGCCTTTTCGGACACGGTAAAAAGGAAAAAATCAAAGCTGCTGCCAGTCTGGACACAAAACTTGAAAAGATTCTGCAGGAGAGCCTGATAGACGGGGCCCTGCCATGCCGGGCTGCCTGGCAGATTGCCGCCGACTTCAATCTTCAGAAAACCGATATAACCGCCGCCTGTGAAGCCGGCAAAATCAAGATTACCCCCTGTCAACTGGGAGCGTTTTAATTCCGCATTTTCAGAAACTAA
>JAOZKP010000289.1 GCA_029935295.1 bacterium
ACCGGTTCCAGCTGAGCCCGAAACCCGGGCCGGGCCGCGGTAATCTTTTTCGACTAGTAAACGTTGATCGGGATGGAGAAATACCGTCCATTTTTCCCACGGGTATTCGAGTGCCTGTTCAAGTTCCTCAACCCTGTTCATTATCCGGAAACGGCGCCGGGCATCCGGGTGTTCGAATGGATCGCTATCTTCAGAAGAGGTTTGCGAGGCCGCGGGTTTTTCGCCCACAGCCAGAGAGAGCAGGGCTTCCACCGCTTCATTCGGAAGATGGTCAACCAGCTTCAACAAACCATCTTCATCTACTTGGTGAACCTCTTTAAGCCAATCGGCCGGAACCCCATAACTCAAGAGTTCTTCATCTGAGATATCGCCAAAAAGTGGTGGCCGGGAGGGCAGCGGTTCATCTTGTTCTACATATTTGGGGACAATGATCTCTTTAACGAGTTCACGAATTTCTACTAACTGGGCCGCCCCGGTTTTGGGATGAATTTCCAGTTTGCGCCGCTTGGCCCATTCGTAGGCCGGGTCATGGTGGTTCACATAGCAAAGCAGCAGGCTGTCAGATGTTTTATGGACGATAACCCGGATGTCAGAGCTGACTCGAACTGACCAGAAATTATGGTCTTTGACCCGCTCCAGTTTATGAAATTTCAGTCCGGGATTGGCCGGGTTCATCTGGAGATCGAAAGCTGAGGTCTTGACCGCTTTCTGCTCTTCATTGGTCAGCCGGGCGAGGCTGTCGGTGAATGTGTCAGCTATGCGAAATTGCATGGTGGTTATTGTTTCCCTGCAAGTTGCTGAATACCGGCAATCAGAACGGAAAAGCTCTTCGAGCGGTTTCCTTCCAGTCGCAGATGGGGCCCGATAGCTCTTGATCCGGCTATTTTCTGGTAGCTGTTTCGGGTAAGTCGCTTGAGCTCCTGAGACGGGTTGGCGAGTTGGTCGGGATCGCGGAAATTTTTTGAACCCTGTCTATGCGCCAGCCGGTTTATCTGCAAACCGGCTTCAACCGCCTGTAGATCACCCAGATAAAAACTCTCCAGCTCCCGGCAGGCAACTCTGACCAGTGTCTCCGGCCGACCGGCTTTTCGGCACAATCCAACCAGTTTGTTTTTTACATTCCGGCAGTCAGCTGCGTCCTGATCTCGCATGACGACAAAACAGGTATCGGGCGTTTTCCATAAACGCAACCGTCGGACCAGCTGTTTTTCAAGGTCCTGCTTGCCTTGAAAAACGATGAAGCGAAACTCTACATCATCGGGGAGAATTCTGGGTAAAACACCCTCCATCATCTCCCGGGCTGAAGGCTCTTCCAGACAAAAAACTATGGTTCTCATCGAGGATCGACCCCTTGAAAAAAGCCGTGTTCCCAGAGATAGCCCATTTTGTCACCATCCTCCATATAGGCTGCCACCTGTTCATCCTCCTGGGCTCTGATAATTTGCGAAAAGCCCTCTTTTTTCACCAGCCAGAAGACCTCGGAAAGCTCAGTGGCGTTTAGAAAATCGGGTGAATGGGTGGAGACAAAAACCTGTTCACCGCGCAGGGCGTAGGCCCGGAACTCCTCCGCCAGTTCCCAGAGCAGCTTCGGGTATAACTGATTTTCCGGCTCTTCCACACAGAGCAGTGGATGGGGCTGCGGGTCATAGAGCAGGATCAGATAGGCAAACATCTTGATGGTTCCGTCGGAAACATAGCGGGCCAGGAACGGGTCGGCAAAGGCTCCGTCCTGAAATTTCAGCAGCACCCGGCCCTCCTCGGTGGTCTTGGCGCTCACCTTCTCAATGCCGGGGATTCGCAGCGCCAGTTTATTACAGATTTCATCAAATGTCGGGCGGTGATGTTTATAGAGATATTCGGTTACCAGGGCTAGATTCTCACCTTCCGAAGATAGGTGCTCGGCGTAACCGGCCTCTTGTTCCGGCCGGGCCCGGTTGATATGAAAATCAGAGATATGCCAGTTCTCGATGAGGTTACCGAAGGCGACCACAGCCGGGAAGCGCTCAAACTGGGCCAGTCCCTTGATTGCCAGGATGTCCGGCGATTTAAGTTGCTGATCTTCCCTTTTTAACTCCTTTACATCTTTGACTTCATCGAGTTCGTTGGTTACAGCAAAGCCTTTACCCCTTGAAAAATTTAAAAAGTGCCAGGGCTGGCCGCTGCTGCCGCGCCGGTATTTCAAGATCTCTTTTTCGACCACAGCCCGACCGTTCTCTTCGCCAATAGCCAGAGAATAGGTAACTAAAGGTGCACTTTTTGATTCCCTGAATTTCAGTTCGATCTCAATGTTTTCGGTGGTGCCGCGGCTGCGTACCTCTTCAATTCCCCGACTGCCCCCGAGTTTGACCAGAGCGGCGTTGATATTACTGCGTAGAGCTTCCTGAAGAAAACCAAAAACGTGAAAAATGGTTGATTTTCCGGAGCCGTTAGCACCGACAATCACACAGAAGCGGGGGATATCCGTCATCTCCACATCACGAAAGGTTTTAAAATTTTTCAGCCGTAGGTATTCTATTTTCATTTATCTGCTCCGTATTCGGATTGGTTGTAGTTAAGCGAAAGTGAGCTCATACCTGAAAAACCTTCATTACTTCATCGCCGAGATGGTTGATAACTTTTACGGCAATGCGGCCGGACTCCGGTTTGGTGAAGGGGCGGGAGGTGTCGCTGTTTAAGGTCTGCCAGGCCTCTTTGTCGATTTCCGCCTTCAGTGTAGTTTTCAGGGCTTTGTAGGGATCGTTGGCCCCGAGAAAATAGGCCTGGCGAACGAAAAATGACTCTTCGTTATAGTCGGTATCGATGAACCAGCAGGCGATGCCGTCGGCCCCGTCGGAGCGGACTTCGCCGGTGTTGGGATGGAAGACATCAACCCCGTTGATCTTGACCCGGATGGTCTCATCGTCGTTTTCAAGAATATCGATATCCGGCTCGCCGAAGATGACGAAAAGGTTGCCCTTGCCGGTGTTTTTCAGGTCATCGGCCATGTGCAGATCGGCATTCATCCGGGCCTTTAGTACCGGAATGCGGCCGAGTTTGTCAAATTCCGCCGAGTGGGCGTCATAGTTGAAGGCACAGGCGATAAGGGCAGCGAAACCGGCATCGCCGGCTTCGCGGGCGGCGGCCACCAGGTCGGGCCGGGAGACGGTGCCGAATTCCGGGCCGATGAAGATTGCGGCCCGTTTTTCGGTGCCGGTTTCCGCATCCCCTTCAAGATAGCGGCCTTCAGCACAGATGTAGTGGCCGGGCCAGGGGGCCAGGGAGGAGAAGACAATTTTGTTCTCTTTGTGGGCCTGCTGAACGCCTGAGGTTTTCAGGTGTTCAAGAATTATCTGGACAAAGCCCTGCTGGTCGCTCTCCTCCGCTTCAACCTTTTTCAGAGGATCAATCAGCTCGTCCTCTTCATCGACATCCAGAACCCGATGGGGCGAAAGGCTCTCGACGGTAAAGGGCCCGGCCACCCGGACCTTCTTTTTATCCTCATAGGGTTTGTCGTAAAGGTATTCAAAATCAGCCTTGGCGGCGATCGAGGCGTCAATCTCTTTTTGCCGGGACAGACGCAGCTCCCAGAAGCGCTGATGCAGCTGCCGGGCGGTTTCCGGCCACGCTTCGGGAAATTCCCGGGGCACTTCCCATTCCTGGATAACATCCGGAATCTCGACGGTGTACTGCTGCTGGCTGCGGTAATCGGCCAGCCAGTCAGCGGGAATGGCGGCGGAAAGTTCCTCGCACAGGGGTTGCAGCCGTTCTGCAAAGCGCTCCC
>JAOZKP010000066.1 GCA_029935295.1 bacterium
GTCCCGCCTTTGTGGTTGGCAGAATTAAATTCCGCTCTCATTTACATATTTTCAAAAACAACTTTAATGGCTAAGCGCGAATGCCGCCCTGGTAATTAGTCGTTAACTGTTTTTCCATTACCTCTTCCCGGGTGTAGTTCGGGAGAATCATTGGGGCGACCTGGTCGGTTTCGATACCGGCATCTAGTAGCTCTTTATGGTAGGCGTCAACATGATCCATATTAAGATAACCAACTTCGCCATCGTACTCTTTGGCGTAAGCTGCGGCACTGACCCCGGCGCGGCGGCCGAAGACAGTGATATCGAGAAGTGAATTACCCATCAAACGGTTTTCACCGTGGACACCGCCGGTGGCCTCACCAGCTGCGAAGAGACCGGAAACGTTTGTGGCACTACTATCGGCAATCGTCAAGCCGCCATTTTGATAATGCAGGGTCGGATAGACCAGCATCGGCACTTTACTGATATCAATTCCGTAGCGCATAAACTGAATATGTTTGGCCGGAAGTTCGCGCTTAACCGCGCCTTCACCTTCCAAAACCTCAATCATCGGCGAATCAAGCCAGACACCAACCCGGCCAGTAGCCGTGATGATGCCGCTGCCGCGTTCCATACATTCGCGAATGATACAGGCCGACTCAACATCACGGGGCTCGCGTTCGAAAACAAACTGCTCCCCTTCGATATTAAGCAGGTTCGCCCCTAAGCCACGAACCTTTTCCGTAATCAACAGGCCGATATTCTGCTCGGGGAAAGCAACCCCGGTTGGATGATACTGGGTTGAATGCATAAATGCCAACGGCACCCCGGCCCGATAACCCATCACCAAACCATCTGCGGTAGCGCCGTAGTGATTAGTTGTAGCAAAACCCTGAATATGGAGACGGCCGTAACCGCCAGTAGCGATAATCACAGATTTCGCTTTAACCACGAAATACTCTTCAGTCTCCATATTATAGAAGAGAGCTCCGGCGGCCCGACCCTGACTGTCTTTTAAGATCTCAACTGCAGCCGAGAATTCAAGCACTTCAATATCGTCGGCCCGGTTACGGGATTCATCCCGCAAAACCCGCATAATTGCCGAACCGGTCATATCGCCGGATGAGTGCATCCGTTTGCGACAGGTTCCGCCGCCGTGACGAACCCGCATACGGCCATCCGGGTCTTTATCAAACATCAGACCTAAACGCTCAAGCCATTCGATAACCAGCGGAGCATCGTTAGTTAAAGCCGCCACCAATTCCGGAGTGTTGGTAAAGTGACCACCGCCGATGACATCAAGATAGTGATAATAAGGTGAGTCAACCTCCTGCGAAGCTCCTTGGATACCACCTTCAGCCATCACCGTATTTGCATCACCATGGCGTAGTTTAGTCGCCATAACTACCTTACAGCCGCCCTCCTGGGCCATCAAAGCCGCAGAGGTGCCGGCACCGCCGCCGCCGATAACCAGAACATCGGTTGTGTACTCGGTCAGTTTTTCCAGTTCGGCCCCGGAAACCAGAAGCCGGGCTTTGGCCTCAAGGACATCAACGAACTCATCGGGATAGTTCTCCCCTTTACTGGGACCGATTTTAACATCACGTCGGCCATTTGGCTTATAATCGGGGTGGAACTTACTTAAAACATCTTCACGTCCGGCCAGGGTTAAGGCTTCAAAATCTACCCCTTTACGACTGCGTTCAAGTCTTTCCGGTCGGCTGGCCTCGACCTTTTTAATCAAATCCAGCATTTCAGGTGTGTAACCCATGATTTATCCTCTATTCCATTCAATTAAAGGTATTGTTTATCTTCAGGCTGCCAGTCGTGACTATCCTGAGGCTCCATTTGTCGGGCAACATAGAGTTCCCGCAGACCGTCTTCATCCATCGCCACCAAGTCCTTGAGCATCGTCTCAAATTTACCAGCTTCAATATTTGCGACCCGTGGTTCAAGGTGAGCCGCTTTTTTAACCTGATATTTGGCGTGCAGACGCCGACAGAGTTGAGCCAGATGAAAATGCTGAATCTGGGCCGGACAGCGCGAGGAGCAGAGGCCGCACTGGATACAGTCGAATGAGAGCCGCGCCGCTTTAGCGATATCGCCGCGCATGGCCGCATTGACATACTCCATAACCTCAATATCCATCGGGCATGATTTGGTGCAGGTATTACAGGCCACACATTTCATTACTTCAGGATAGAGTTGCATAATGGTTTCCGCTGAAGCATCAACTTTCTCGATATCGTAAACGGCCCGATTAGCAGGAAAGAACGGCATCTGCGTCAAATACATATTCTCCTGAACCACGGTCTGACAAGCAAGACAGAAGTTTAGTTTATAATCACCCGCAATCCGGTAGATCGTCGGACAAGCGCCGCAGATACCGCCGCGGCAGCCGCAGGAGCGGACAAACTGATACCCAGAATACTCAATTGCTTTCTGAATTGTCATGGTCTCGGGTACCATATACTGCTTACCCATAATGTAGATCGGCACCAGTTTTGTGCCTTCCGGCAGAATAGCCCGGTCGCCGGTTGCTACCCTGATCTCTTGTTTTGCCTCACTCATGGCAATCTTCCTCCTGACGGAATTACATACTATTTTATTATTTTAACTTGCAAAAAACTCATCTAATTTAGGATGGCTAAGTAAAAATTTTGATAGACAAGTAGCTGGGATTTTCCAGGCACGAGACCATACACACAGTATGTCGAGTGTCTGGGAAATCACAACTACGCAGGATATCAAAACTTTTTGCGACGCCATCAATGGCCGGTCATACCGGCTTCGGTAACCAATTCGGTATCTTGGAATGTGGTTGCCGGGGCCGGTTCATCGTAACTGCGGCCGGGCTCGTACTCCATCATCTTCTGGGCTTTGCCGCCGACGGTTCTAAAAAGCGACATCACCGGGATATCATTGGGACAGGCGGTATCGCACATGCCACAGCCGATGCAGGAGATGACCATATGGTTCAAACGGGTCAAATGAAACATCACTGTATTCGCGGGCATCCGGATCGCGCCCTTGTCTTCGGCCCAGCCCAGATACTGATCCGGGGTATGCTCGAAGGTCGGTGAACGGAAAACACATTCGCGGCAGTAACAGATGGGACAATTAATCATACAGTTGTGACAACGCATACAGGTAGAGAGAAGTTCCTGAATTCCTTTGATCGAATTCACCTGCTGCTGAAAATCGCCTAAAACCTGAGTACAGACCTTGGTTCGCTCAGCTTTAAGAGAGGTGATAATTTCCTGGCGCTTACTATTTTCCTGATCATTAAATTCGAGAATACTCTTCTCACCCAAAGCTTGAGCCAGATCATCGGTTGCTTCAACATAGATCTGTTTTTCAGTATCGACACCCCAGATGCCAACCACCATATCAACAATGCTGGTATCCAATGCCGGATATTCACAGATTTCACAGGCGGAACGGAACGGGGCCGCTTCATCGGCACTGCAAGCGCCGGCTACGGCCTGCTTTCTTAAATCGAGGGCCGGAGTTTTACCGGATTTAACCAGAGCGGAGAAATTTTTAGGCTCATAAGTACCGAGGCAGTCAACCGCAATAATCAAAACCGAATCCCGGTCAATCTGTTTGAATTTGGTCAACTCAACCAAGGCCCGGGCTTCACAGGGTTTAACCACGACGCCGATTTTTTCACCCGGAGCCCGAAAAGTCAGGTTGGAGATGATCCGCGCGGCCTGCACCGGCATCACCGGAGCGCCGATATCGGTATCCGCTAAAAGGGCCGGATTTTTAATCAGAGCATGAACATAGTTGTCACCGCCGGTAGTTCTTTTCGGAACCAAAAGGCTGCCGACCAGATCACTCTCTAAGAGCCGGGTCAAAAAAGCTTCGATCTCTCCATTAAAAGAGTCAGCCGAGAGATCAATTACAGTCGTTTTCATTATTCTATTTCTCCAAACGGATAAAAAATTGTTTATTTAAATCAGTTATCTTTATTTCGTTAAGTTACTAAAGGCTGTTGGTTATTTTGCTTCGCCCTCGCAAATGGGGTCAAAGTTTGACAAAGGCTATTTGGGATTCATAAACTCGAATAGATTATTCGGTACGCCGTTGTCAAACACTGACCCCGCCAGCGGCGATTTAGAACAATCTTTCACCCTTCACCCTTCTAACTTCACACTTTTTTACAGATCCCACTCGTTGGCGAGAGGATTCTGGCCCTGATCCTGTAAGGCGCCATCATATTCACGAATGGTTTCGGCGAAAAGCCGGCCTTCACTGGCACTGATCCATCTCAGCCAGACCCGTTCTGAATCGAGGCCTAAAGTCTCCATCACAGAACGTAACAACGCAATCCGGCGGCGGGCTTTCAGGTTTCCGGTCTGATAGTGGCAATCACCGGGATGACAACCGCCGATCAAAACCCCATCTGCACCGTCAAGCAATGATTTCAGGACATAAACAACATCAATCGCTCCGGAACACATCAGATGAATAATCCGGATTCCGGCCGGATACTGTTGCCGCGTGGTCCCTGCAAGATCAGCCCCGGTGTAAGTACACCAGTGACATAAAAATCCGACAATCCTTGGTTCAAATTTAGAATCAGCCATAATACCTGTATCCTGTAAAATATAATTAAATTAGTTTATAAGTACAAATCAACTAATGCTTCTACGTCCTATCTTGATGCGGGGACTGACCTCCAGCGCGGGCTTTTAGCCCTAAGCGGGCTGAGCTCTGTCCCCTTCGAAGTGGGCGAAGCAAAGTTCAACACTATCCCCTGTGAGTTAACACACAGATTCAACCTCACCGCATTAAAGCCTGCGTCACACTCATCATCTGGCCTTTGTCGAAACCGATCTGCTGGGTCGCCCCATTCGGACAGACAGCCGCACAACTGCCGCAGCCGTGACAGAGTTCAGGATGAATCTCGGCAATCATCGAAGCCAGGTTAATCTCTCTGGCATTGTAGGGACAGGCCTCAACGCAGAGTCCGCAGCCGCTGCAGAGACGGGTACTGACCGTGACCATATGTTTTTCCGCTTTGATCTCTTTCCGAGCCAATACGGTAGCCGCTCTTGACGCCGCCGCCTGCGAGCGAATCAGGGCTTCTTTAATATGCATCGGTGCGGAAGCGAGACCGCAGTGATAGCGCCCTTCTCCGACAAAATCGACCAATGCGGCCTTGCTGTTGGCCTCGGCAAAAAATCCGTATTCATCCAGCGGCAGGGCCATAATCTGCGCCAGTTCACTGACATCACGCGGCTCAATCCCGACACTTAAAACAAGAAGATCCGGATTCAAGGTCACATCTTTTCTCAAAATCTGATCATAATAATTTACGTCAATCCCGGCACCATTCGCCTGGACTTCCGGTTTTTTATCAACCTCATAAGGAGTAAATAAAACCCCCAACTCACGGGCTTTAAGATAGTAATCCTCAAAGAGACCGTAAGCCCGAATATCACGATAGAGCACGGTAATCTTGGTTGCCGGTGACAACTCTTTCAAACACAGCGCATTTTTCAAGGCATGCGTACAGCAGACCCGGCTGCAGTATTCACGTTTTCCAGCTTCACGCGAGCCGACACACTGAATCATTACAACTTCTTTCAATTCATTAAGACTTGTATCAACCGCCGCCAACCGTTTTTCCAATTCGCTCTGAACTATAACATTTTCATTCTGACCAAAAAGATACTCTTCGGTAGCGGCTTCCTGAGCGCCAGTTGCCAAAATCAAAACCCCATGGTCAATTATTTTGGGCTCATCACCCTCGGCCGACGCTGATTTTACTGTAGTCGAATAATTACCAACCCGGCCATGATGGGCTGTGATCTCGCTCTGGAGAAGAACCTCGATTTTATCATTTTCCGTAACTGCTGCAACCAGTTTTTCGACCAGTTCAGCCGGTTTGGAACCCTCTAAAGTAAAATGCGCATCTAAGAGACGGCCGCCCAGTTTATCGGCTTTCTCAACCAAACTTACCTGATAGCCACGGGCAGCCAGTGAAAGCGAGGCATTGAGGCCGGCAACACCGCCGCCGATAACCAGAGCCCGGTCACCCACCGACACTGACAGAGACGGTGCCGGAAGATTATTAAAAACCTGGACATAGCTCGCACTGAGCAGGGCTTTGGCTTTAGAGTTAACAACTTCCGGGTTGCCCATATGTGGGAAGAGACACTGCTCGCGCAGATTGGTGATAACAAAGGCGTTCCGGTTAAAGCCGATTTTATCAGCAAAATCATCAAGTGAACGTTCCATATCGCGCACCGAACAGGCGCCGATAATAATCCGGTTGAGTTCATGTTCGCCGATAAAACGGCGCAAACCCAATAAACCGTCAGGTGTGCAGGTATTGTCAACGATTTCGGCACAGGCAACATAGGGCCGTTTTTTTAGATCACTGCAGATATTTTCGAGATCAATCTCAGCGGCAATCGTACCGGCACAAGCGCAGAGGAAGATGCCAATTTTAGGCTCTTCAATCCAGACTTCACCCTCTTCCGGGGCCGTCGGCAGCACTTCCGCTGAGTCATTTTCACAATCTGTATTCGTTTCCACAGCGCCATCGGCCGCAGCTAAAGAGACCAGCACCGCATCTGCGGCGGCGGAAGCTTCTAATACCGTCTCCGGAATATCTTTAGGACCGTTAAAAGCACCGGCGGCAAAAAGGCCAGGTTTGGAAGTTAAAGTCGGCGTAAATTCCGGCGTGCGGCAAAAACCGTAATCATCAAGTTCTAATTCAATATCAGTGGCAAAATCGATGGTTGGTGCGTCAAAACCAAGCGAGAGGACGACCATATCAACCTGATCCTCTAGAAATTCATTGCCGCTGTCGTAAATCAGATTAAGTTTTTTACTTTTCGGATCCTCTTTGACGGTTGAAACCATTGACCGGCGATACTCGACGCCAAACTCATTTTTTGCCTGATTGAAATATTTTTCATAGCCCTTACCCATGCCGCGCAGATCCATATAGTAGATCACGACCTCGATTTCCGGGCTTCTTTCACGAATAAACATCGCTTGTTTGGTCGCATACATACAACAAACCGAAGAGCAGTAGCCACGGCCGCAGGATTTGTCGCGGGAGCCGACGCACTGAATAAAGGCGATCCGCTGCGGCGTGCTGCCGTCAGCCGGGGCCAGCGGTTTGCCCTGGCTCGGGCCGGAGAAACTTACCATCCGCTCTAATTGACGACTGGAAACCACATTCTGATATCGGCCGAAACCGTACTCACCTTTAAGTGAGCTTTCAACCAAAGAAAAACCTGGAGTCAGAAGCACGGCATCGGCTTCAATCTCGGTTTCAGATACAGCAAAGTCCTCAATATCAATCGCCTGAGTCGGACAAATTTCAACACAGGCGCCGCATTTAGTGCAGTTTTCAGAATCAATCCGGTAGCCGGCATTAACCATTTTCGGATAGAGTTTATAGATCGCGGAACGCTCTTCCAATCCTTCACTGAATTCGTAAGGCACGCTCACCGGGCAGACTTCGGAACATTTACCGCAGTCGATACATTTTTCCTGATCTACCCCTTGAGCTGTGGTCGCTAGGGTCATCTTGAAATCGCCGGCTTCCCCTTTAAGTGAAACCGGACGGCTGCTGACCTTAATCTCAAGATTTTCGTGCAAACGGCACTCAACAAAAGGACAATAGGCCGGCTGTTTCGGCGAGAGAAAACAGACCCCGCAGGAGTTAGTGGGAAAGGTGTTGTCAAGCAACGGAAAAAAACCGCCAATTGCCACCTCTTTTTCAACCAGAGTAACCTTGGTGCCCTGTTCCGCCAGCTGCAATGCTGCCGTCATTCCGGCAAATCCGCCACCCACAACCACGACTTTTTTCGGTTTATCCATTAGTACCTTACAGGTTATTTTCTGCACCAAAAAACAAGAAAAAATCAGAAAATGTTCTGATATGAGTACTTATTTGCGGGCAGATAAAGTTTCTTATGGGTTGCGGGATTTGTTCCCGCATTATACTCTTTTCTTTATTATCAGAGGACATAATCAATGTGGGAATGACTCCATAACTATAAAAGCCTTTACGGCCCACAAATAAGTGCTTTCATCAGGACATTTTCTATCGAAAATAACCTGTGATGCACTAAAAAAGATTAGCCGGGTTATTAAAATGCTTCTTCCACCAACGCTGACGATCACCAACCTGAAAAGCTTCCGCCATCAGCTCGGAAAAGTAGAGAATCGGCAACCGCTGCTGCCGAATATCGACATTGGCCTGACAGAGAGCACAGGAGGTCACCAGACAATCAGCCTCAGCCGCAACCGCATAATCAACAATTTTATTTACCAACTCGGTGGTTTTTTCGGCATCGGTCAGCCCTAAGTCACCCCCGCAGCAGTCAACCTTGCAGGACCAGTCGATAACTTCGGCCCCGAGATCAGTCATCAGGGAATCAATCCGCAGCGGATTTTCAGTATCGTCAACCTTGGTTACCGCGCCTGGCCGAACAATCGCACAGCCGTAATAGCAAACCACTTTAAGCCCTTTAAGCGGTTTTTTCACCAAATCTCTTATCGCCGGGCGCAACTCTTCATGAGCCAGAAGATCGACCAGAGATAGCATTTTGATCTTTTTATCATAAGTAAAGTCAAACTCTTTTTCGAGGCGCTGCCGTTCAGCTTCATTATTGCGCATCTCATAATCGGCTTGGGCCAGATTGCCATAACAACCGGCACAGGGAATCACCAAATCGGCCCCGACTTTCTGAGCCTCGGCAACATTGAAGGCTGATAGTCCCAGTGCCAGCGAGCTTGAGAGATTATGCGCCGAAGCCGCGCCGCAGCAACACCAGTCGGGAAGCTCTTTTAACTCAATCCCCAGAGCCTCAATCACCGCTTTGCTGGCTTCGATATACTCAATCGCCGTCGAATGCGAGGTGCAGCCGGGATAATATGAATAGGTTTCACCCATTATAATTTACACCAATTATAACTAAAATCCTGCGTTTTTAAAAATCTCTTTTACCTTGGCCACATTTTTACTCTTATTCGGCATAATTGGAATTTTGCCTTTGAGAAAAAGTTTGAGACCGACATCAAGGTCAGAGGTATATTTTTTACTTTTGAGCTTGTATTTCATCAGCATCGTCGCTTCATGGACGCGACCGAAGGTTTTGATGCTCTCAACAAATGAGGTATGCAGGGCAACGGTAACTGCATCCGCCGGGGTGACGCCCTCTTTAAGACACTGAGCCCTAAGCGAATCCATCACCGGCGCAATCCGAATCTCGTTCGGGCAGCGGCTGCCGCAGGTTTCGCAAGAGACGCACATCCAGATGGCTTTACTCTTTAAGAGTTCATCCTTCATGCCGAGCTGAACCATGCGCATCACCATATTCGGCGGAAAATCAAATTCATCGACCATCGGACAACCAGCACTGCATTTACGACACTGATAACAGAGATTGACGGGCTGGCCGCTCTCCAGCATCACTTTATCAAGAAGATTTTCTGACATATTTATCACACTGCCTCGGATCTGCCGGCAAAATCGCCGATCGTCCGCAGAAATTGACGGGATGTAGAATTAATCAATTCACAGGCTTTGTTGGGACAGGCGGCAATACAGGCACCGCAACCCTGACAGACAGCCTGGTTGACATCGGAGATCCGGGTAAACTCATTCATCAGCCGGGCCCCGTAAGGACAGATTTCAATACATATGCCACAGCCGCTGCAAACGTCATTTTTGACCTCGGCAATCAGGGGATCAGCAATCAAAGTCTCGTTCGAGAACATCGTCTGAATTTTGCCGGCGGTCGCCAATGCTTGCGAAACCGTATCCGTAATATCTTTCGGCGACTGGCCACATCCGGCGAGATAAACCCCTTTGGTCGAACTCTCAACCGGATAGAGTTTGATGTGGGTCTCGGAGAGAAAGGCGTCGCCATCGATCGTAACGTTCATCTTTTTGGCGAGTTCGCGGATACCAGCCTTGGGCTCCATCGCCATTGCCAACACCACAAGATCAGCTTCAATAACCATCTGCCGACTAGTCAAAGTATCACTGGTAAAGACCCTAAGATAGCCATCTTCTTCGATTACTTTAGCAGTCCGGCCGCGGATATAGACGAGATTCTCTTCCTCCATTCCCTTTTGCACAAACTCTTCAAAATCACGGCTGTCGGAACGGATATCCATATAGGAGATATAAGCCGTGCCCTCCTCGACCTGCTGCCGATAGAGCCGCGCCTGTTTCGCCGTATACATACAGCAGGCCCGGGAGCAGTAGGCTTTATGACGTTCCGGATCACGCGAACCAACACATTGAATAAAAACTACTTTTTTCGGGATTGCGCCATCCGAAGGCCGCACGACCCGGCCCTGAGTCGGACCTTGCGGATCAAGCAGGCGTTCAAACGCCAAGGCATCAATAACATCAGGAATCTTTCCGGCCCCGTATTCGGGCATATTCACCGGGCTATAGAGATCGTAACCGGTGGCCATAACGATGGCCCCGACGAATTCTTCATTCAGTGTGCGAATACTTCCGAGATCAATTGCATTTTCTGGACAGGCATCGACACATGCCTGACATTTATTATCATCTTCACTTTCAGAATCGGCAAAATGGAGACAGCTACCCTGTTCCAGGACTGGAATTTTTGCGGCTTCGGTCTGATTATAACGGAAAATCGCTCCGCGCTGGCTTAGGCCACGATTAAACTCATCGTCAACTTTAACCGGGCAGACCTCAAGACATTTGCCACAGGCTGTACATTTTGCCGGATTGACAAAAGCCGGACGCGTCCGTATAGTAACATTAAAGTTCCCGACATAACCGTCAAGCACATCGACCTCGGAATTGACATAAACTTTAATTTGGGGATGAGCATTGACTTCATCAATCTTTTTCTTAAGGAGCTCGGGAACATTGTGAAAATAGGGAAAGGTCTGGCTAATCTGGGACATATGGCCACCGATCGCCGGCTCACGCTCAATAATCGCCACATCATAACCGGCATTCGCTAAATCAAGGGCGGACATAATCCCGGCAATCCCGCCACCGACAACACAAACCCGTTTGGTCAGATCGATCGTAATCGTCTCTAACGGCAGGTTCTCTTTGACCTTGTCAAGGGTTCCCTCAATAATGCTGACCGCTTTGGCAGTCGCCAACGGTTTATTGTTCTGGTGAACCCAGCTGCATTGCTCACGAATATTGGCAATTTCTAAAAGATAAGAGTTTAAACCAACCGCGCCTGCAGCTTTACGAAATGTATTTTCATGCATGCGGGGTGAGCAGCAAGCCACCACAACCCCGTCGAGACCTTTTTCAGAAATGGTATCCTTGACTAATTGCTGACCCGGGTCAGAACACATGTACATGTAGTTTTCGGCATGAACAACCCCATCCAGTTTCTTCGCCTCTTCCACCGCCTTGTCAACATCAACACTGCCAGCGATATTGGAACCACACCAACAGACAAATACTCCGAGTTTCTTTTCCATTAAACGGCTTCCTGATTCTGACGTCTGACTGAAGAGAGAAAGACCTGGGCTTTACTGGCTGCAGCACTGCCTTGAGCAGAGGAATCGGCAATATCTTTAATCCCTTGGCAACAACCAGCGAGATAGATTCCTTGTTGACCGGTTTCTATCGGTGAGAGTTTATAGTTATCTTCAACGAAAAATCCGTCATTATTGCATTTAATATCTAGGATATCAGCCAACTCCTGCGCCCCTTCATTGGGCACCATAGCGGCGGCCAAAACAACCATGTCGGCGGCGATCTCGATATTTTTTCCGGTCAGGGTATCAGCCCCATGAACAATAATCTTCTCACCATCCCGATAGAGTTTCGCAGCCCGACCGCGAATATAGAGAATCTCCTCTTCCGAGACCGATTGCTGAATAAACTGCTCGTAGCCTTTACCCGTCGAACGAATATCTATATAAAAAATATAGACCTGAC
>JAOZKP010000722.1 GCA_029935295.1 bacterium
GGGTTGCGGAAAAGAGCAGGGACTGGCGTTTTTCCGCCGGTGAACTCCGGTGCAGGAGCCAGCGGACATCCGGAATAAATCCCATATCAAACATCCGGTCGGCTTCGTCAATGATCAGAAGCTCAATCTCTTTTAACGAGAGGACTCCTTGTTTCATGTAGTCGATCAGACGTCCCGGTGTGGCAACGACAACGTCTGTCATCTGCCGCTGCAGGGCGGCCCGTTGTTTTTCGTAGTCAACGCCGCCGTAGATTGCCTGAAAATGGATTCCGGCAGGACGGCTTAAAATGCTGGCCTCTCTTTCAATCTGGACAACCAGCTCGCGGGTGGGTGCCAGAATCAGGGCCCGCGGTCTTGAGGTGCCGTCATCAGGTTGCTTGTTTTTTTGGTGCTCGCCCTTGGTTTTGACGAGGTGAGTCAGTAGCGTAATAAGAAAGGTTGCGGTTTTTCCGGTGCCGGTTTGGGACTGGGCGGCAATATCATCGCCTTTGAGTGCCTGAGGCAGAACTTCTTTCTGCACCGGAGTGCAGAATTCATAACCGGCTTTAGCGATGCCGTCTAAAATTTCTGTCGGAATGTCAAGTTGGGTAAATCGGGTGTCACTGAATACTGGTTGCACGGTAGGGTATGTCCTTAGTTTATGTTAAGTGCAGTCGACTTGATGAGAATGAAGAGGTTGTCGTAACTGATAAAATTATTGCCGGGATTGAGGTTTAATTACTCTCTAATATTATGAGCCCGGCGGCGCGGCGTCTAATAGCAGATAACCCTGTAAAATTCAAACTTTATTTAGTGCGCGACCGAAAACCGCCAATTCCCCCAATTGCGGCGTTAGGCTCAAATTTTAATCCTCGGAATACTAAAATGTATACCTGTGGTTAAAATCTTCGCCTGCCTTGCACTTAGAGAAATTGTCAGGTTTTCAGTCAGGCACTATTTTGTTTGTTGGTAGAGCGATTGGGCTTTTTGCAGATCGGCGGGCGAGTTGATGTTGAGGAAGATGTTTTTGT
>JAOZKP010000290.1 GCA_029935295.1 bacterium
GCGAAGATTCCCATCAGCAGGCGATCAAAAACAACCTTCATCGACAATCCGGATATGGCCCTGCTTGAAAGTTAACGGATAAAGCTCTTGCGCAATCTCTCCATCCGGCAAAGTGGTTGTCAAACCGGCCGCCAGGGGCAAATTCTGACAACCGGATAACAGCTGGCGCCAGATTCCGGCATCAAGTTCTTCAACACTGCCGGCCGCCAGCTGCCGTAACAGCATAATCGTATCAAAACCATAGGTTTCCAGCAAACCCGGCATCTGCCCTTGGTTGAGTGCCGCAAATTCAGTTTGGAAACGGGCTTGAATTTCAGCGGGCACTGCGACCCTATGCGAAACTTCTGCGATGGCAACTGTTTCAGCATCACCGGCAACTTCTTCCGACAGAGAATCCGCATCTGCCGGGATATCAGTTTGCGGCGGCAGGCAGGCACCGATAAAGTAAGCGCCTTCGGCATAACTCGCAACTGAAGTCAGAAATTCAGCACTGTTCCAATAGCGCCCACCCAGCAGAAAACATTCATCAAGATCGTAAAAAGCCAGCTGCGGGATAAGCAGTTTCAGGGTCTGCTCCCGATCCGGGATCACAATTGCTTCAAAATCATATTTAAGTAGCGGCCGCGGCAATATTTCTTCTCCGAGATTTAACTCCGCATCATCAATACCAATTTCGCGGGCCAGATCTGCAAGCTGGTTTTTCTTATTCGATTCTTCTGTACCGGTTGCAGCAGCTTTATCCCGGGCAGCCTGCCGCTGCCGGGCTTTCGACCACTCTTCATAGGTTTTCCGCTCTTCTTTAAATTTGCGATAGCGCGAAGTGCCGATCAGCTCCCGAATTGCCGCCCCGAAATCGGGACGTCCGGAATCATACTCAACCTGCCGGACTACCTGACCGCCCCAGGATTGCACCCGATCCGTAAAGTTTTTCGCAAATTCACGCCCGTAGCGATTCCTGGGAACCAACATGGCAAACTTCTCAATCCCCATCCGCACTCGCGCCAGTTCCGCCAGGGAGACTGCCTGATTACGAATTGTCGGATAGTGCTGAAAAACATTCGGGTAGCGCTCAAGATTGCGCAGAAGCGGACTTAAACTAACCATGGTGACACCCAGGCTCTGGGCTTGAACTGCGGCATAGTTTGCAGCCTTGCCGGTATAAGGGCCCAATATCAGAGCAACTTTTTTCTCATTCACAAGGTAGTCAACTCCGGCCCGGGCTTGTTCAGCTTTCCCGGCTGTATCGTAGAAAAATACCCGTAAACCGGGAAGAGATACCTCTTTTGCAGCAGACAAACTGCTGCCATTGTCAATCACCTCTGGCAAAGATGATTGTTCACCGGTTTGAATCCCGCTTTCATTTTCTGCTGCCTCCGGTTGCGGGTAAACCCCAAGGGCAATCTCCATACCTCTTAAAAAACGCTCGCCGGCGGCGGCATTCGGACCGCTTAGAGGCAGCAGACAACCAATATTGATCTCGGTTGCCGCAGTTTGCAGCTGATGTGCCAGGAGAAAGGTTTCGGCTTCACTCCTGACATCTTCACCAACCTCACAACCGGAGCTTAATAATCGCGCCAGATCGAGCAACAACAAACGATCAACTGCCGAAAGTTCATCTTCCAAACGAATTTTAAGACGGAAAAAATACTCGGCCCCGATTCGGCATGACAGTCCCTTATCACTCTCCTGCGCCCACCAGTCGGCCAGCTTTTTATCATTTAAGTAGGATAGCAGCAGCGAGAAATAATCCACCGCCTCAATATCATGATATCTCAAATAGTGCTCTCTGACCACCCGGCAGGCACCGCTGTAATCACCGAGATGCTCCAGTTGTTCTGCCTGAAACCGCCAGTTTGACTTCGGCATAACCGTCGTCGATGTCGGTTGCGGGCGGCTAAACTTACCCTTCTCAACCTCGGCGCAACCTGCCAACACCAATAAACCAACCAACAAAACCAGTAAAAAATATTTTCTGCCGTTTACCATTGATTCAGCCTTCCTCATCATAAATCCGACTTCCGCCCGCAAATAAAAAGTCAAGGGTATCTTGAAAAATTAGAATTTTTGTTCGAGTGCAAGGCAGACGAAATTTTTAACCGCAGGAATACATTGAGTATTTTGAGGATTAAAAGTTGAGTCTAACGCAGCAATCGAGCAAAAAGGCAATTTTTCGGGGTACCCTCAAATTTTCAGGATAATTGACATTTGCCAGACAGTGAAAAATCACAGCCTCTGATTGAACATATTCCAACAGCAACAGTCAACCAAAAAATAATCTTTTTTTGACAAATCCCGGCCAATATGCAATATTGGCGCCGCTGGGAAAATGATCCGCACCCCTAAATCTTTTCACAAGGAAATAAACGATAATTATGGCATCGGAAAAAATTGATTTAAAGACAGTTAAACATGTTGCCGCACTCGCCCGGATAAAAATGAGTGACAGCGAAATGCAAGAGTACCAGACACAACTGAACGCAATTTTAGGCTATGTTGACAAACTCCAGGAGCTGGACACTACAGACGTACCGCCCATGGCACATATCGGAGCCAGCGCCACTCCGATGCGGGAAGATCGACGCCGGGAAGGTCTGGGAGAAAAGGTTTTAAACAACGCCCCGCAACGGGAAGAGCGTTTCTTCCGGGTACCCCAGGTAATTGAGTAATTTTCAGACTTTAATCTGGCTTGAAGCAAGCCGGACCCTGCGGCTTCTGGACCAGCGCCGCCTGCCGAATGAAGAGGTTTTTCTTAATTGTGAAACCTTATTACAGGTAACCGATGCCATCAGAACCCTGGCGGTGCGTGGAGCCCCGGCAATTGGGGTGACTGCAGCCTATGGTGTGGTGATTGGGGTTCAGGAAGAGATCGCACTGAACCGGACCGTTTCGCGATCCGGATTCGATAATATCATTGCTGAACTTGCCGCCACGCGGCCGACGGCAGTCAATCTTTTCTGGGCGCTGGAGAGAGTAAGAAAAACCGGCTATGCCGGATTAAAAAACGGCCTGAACGGAACTGAGTTGCGGAATCATCTTCTCAAGGAAGCGGATTTAATCTTTGCCGAAGATGAACGTGACCATCACCTTTTAGGAGAAAACGGCGCCCGGTTGATTCCGGACAGGGCCCGGATTTTAACCCACTGCAATGCCGGAGCTCTGGCCTGCGCTGATTACGGTACCGCTTTGGGGGTGATTCGCGCCGCCCATACTGCCGGCAAAGAGATTCAGGTTTTTGCTGATGAAACCCGGCCCCTGCTTCAGGGTTCGCGGCTGACCACCTGGGAACTGCTGCAGGATAAAATTCCGGTCACTCTGATATGTGATAATATGGCTGCGCACTGTATGAGCAAAGGCATGATTGATCTTGTCATTGTCGGGGCCGACCGGATTGCCGCCAATGGCGACAGCGCCAATAAAATCGGAACCTACAGTGTTGCCCTGGCAGCAGAAGCCCACAATCTGCCCTTCTATATTGCAGCACCGACTTCTACCATAGATTTTTCTTTAACTAACGGCAGTGAAATTCCGATCGAAGAACGCGATCCGGATGAAGTGAGGTTTTTCGGAGAAAAGCGAACCGCTCCGGCCGAAGTTAAAGTCTACAACCCTGCTTTTGACGTCACCCCGGCCCGGCTCATCACGGCGATAATTACCGAGAAAGGTGTTTTTAAACCGGATCAACTTGAGCAAATCAACGTATCACCATAAAACCATAACAAATGTTATCGAACAT
>JAOZKP010000291.1 GCA_029935295.1 bacterium
GGGGTGCTGACGCACCTTATACCAGCAATGACCCCAATCCCGACAATTTGTGAGATTTTGCTGAATAGTTACTTGACAACTTGTAATAGTTAAGGGTATTTGTAGCTATATTCGTCGGAAACGGATGTTATCTATCACTTATAAAAAATGAACTGGAGAGTAAAATGCAGGTAGAAGGGAAAAAGTTACGCAAAGGACTGTTAGTCTACCGGGGCATTCTTTTTGACTACATCAATGGTCGCAGTTACGGACCCTGTTTCACAATGAAACAGGAGGCAATTGAGTGGACTGAAAGAGAGGCTCTGAAGGGCAACCATCCCGTTGATGTCCAGAAATCAGTTATGTGGAATACCTGCGACACTGAAGGTGAGTCCCCGGAACTGGACGGTTCCAAATGTGATACTGTTTTGTAAATTACTCAACTTTCTGACTTAAATTAACTTATTGATTTTTTAAGTGATTTGTTGATATTTTGAATTTTCTTTTAAAAACTTTTACCACCCGTTTTTCAGGTCGAACATTGCTTCGCCCTCGTTAACGGGGTCACACTCCAAGAGTGCTCCCTCGCTACGCTCACAGCGAAGCCAATGGTGCTGACGCACCATACCAGCAATGACCCCAATCGAGACAGATCGGGTTTTTGCCCGTCACGGAGGGGCGAAGCCTAAGCTCGCACCCACTCGGTTTTCTTGGCGCCTTTACACCCAAAGAATTACCCACAGGAAAGCATTAAAATTTCCGCCTGACATAGGTCGTCAGTTCGCTACCGAAATCACTCTCCCAGTCACCGTCATAAACCATTCTTGCGGCCAGTTCGGCAGCAACCATTGCCGCCCGGTATTTCAGCGGTAGCCGCTGGGGCAGGCGTTTCAGATAACGGGTCTGCTGCAGGAATTTCGGCAGATGCGCCTTGATTGCACGACGCATCGGCGCACTGTCCAGGAGTTCTACGTGCGCCTGCAGATAATTAAAAATCTTTCCATAATTAAGATTTATCTCCCGGCTCAAGTCACCGGCAATCATGGTAAATGATTGCGAACCACTCGACTGCTGCCGCCGGGCAAAAATCAGTCGCGCCTCATCCGCAGCCCGCCGCTCCAGAATATCGAGAACATCAGCAACATACTCATCCTTGTGTTTGAGAAATTCGCGTTCAGAAAGCACCAGGTTGGCGATAATCTCGTAGGATGACGAAATAACCCCGCACTTATTAGCAGCAGCATCACGAATCAAAACAATCCCCTGCTCCTGCAATTTCTCCCGAGCCGCTGGCGTGATAAACGAGTTCGCCCCTTCGACAATAGCCTGACAAGTCGGTTTGTCATCGACATCAATAAACTTCTGCCAATTATTGATATCAACCGTTTCCGGCCGGCCACCGGCCGGAATAAAAAGATCTGCCTTAACCGTAAAGATTGCATTATCAAATTCGCGGTGAAAACTGTCCGTAGTCACCCACTCCTCACAAACTCCGGTCTCATTTTTACTGATCCGTTTATAAAGCTCGGCCAGCCCCTCCTGCCGCCGCTGCCGGCTGAAAAGCTGATAGCCGCCCGGATTTAATTTCTCCGGAGAAAATTCATCAATGTTGTGTTTCAGAACAAGCCGGCTAAGCTCAACGTGATCAAGCCCTTCAGGATCGTAAAGTACCCCGGAACCGGCAACAACCAGGACAATTTTTACCTGCGGTGAACGTTCTAAAAGTAGCCGCATAGCGTTGCCGGCAACATCACCATTCGGCCCGCCGGTCAATTTAACGCTGAAACTGTCCCGCCGCATATCGATCCCCAACTCGGCCATTGTGATCTCGGCAAACGTGATAACCCCAAGCGAGGTAACACCATACTCTTTATGGTTGATACCAACCTCCTTACTGGAGATTACACCACCACCCAGGAGATAGCCTCGTTTCTGTGACTGTTTCGCAATCAGCTCAATCATGGCATCGTGCATGTTCTCATCCGGCCCCAGCTCAATCGGCTCTTCTTCGACGTAATAGTCCACTACCTGAGGATTCAATGCCCGGCCATCAGCATCGGTAACATAGAGATCGAAAAAAGCATTTATAAAACCATATTGAAGTTTATAAAGACTTTGCAACCGTGCCGGCTTGTCTTTAAGGTCGCTGATATCATGGACGACTACCATCTTGGAGCCGCCTTCATAGATATCCTTATTTTTCAGGTGCTGAGTATGAGCCAGAACATAAACCTCACGCAGCAGACTGGTGGAAGCAGCAAGAAAATCGTCGTAACTCGCGCAGGAAATTGTACGCCAGCCGCCGCGGGCGATATCGGAAAAACCGACATGATAACCGGAACCGTAACGACCGTAGAAGAAGGTAACCCTGAAGGGTTTGACCCCGCTCGGAAAATCCGCAGTAAATTCAGAATCAAGCTTCTCCAAATAAGCCGGATCAAGCCGAAAAGCGAGAGCATGTTTTTCAGGAACAAAGAAATTAGTCTTCAACGTAAAACAAATCAGTAGCCTAGCCGTGGCAAAAATTGTCCGGCGTAGCTCATCAAAGTGACGGTGGCCGGTATTGTAGCCGGCGATCATTTTGTCAACTTCAGCTTCAAGCCGTTGGCATTCAGCCTCACGATCTTTCAGGTGTGGGCTAAAACGGGCCCGAAAAAATTCACATAATGCCAGCACAATTTCCGGACTCACCTGAAACGCCCTAACTACTTCACTAAGATCAAAGACATCCGGCTGATTATGGGCCAGGTTGGTATGACAGAATGCAACCATCGCTTTAATCAGAAGAAGATCTCCACCATTTGTCAGGTTGCCAACCACATAATGACGATAGAGCGTACCTCTATTAGCCAGGATCTGGGTATTATAGAGTTCAAATTTGAGTTGCTGATAGAAATCAGCATTTAGTTCACTGCATTTTTCGAGATAGAAAGTTCCCAGAAAATGCGGATTGACACCGGTGGCAATCTCGAGACAGTAGGCTCGGCTAACCCGGCCTTTGAGCCGGTGAAAAACCTCGAGTACCTGCTCTAAAAATCCCTGTCCCGGAGGATTTCCGACTGAAAAAAGAATCCGAGTTTCGAGATGGGCACAGTCATCGATTCCCTCCTCGACCGCGAAATAGAGACCGTCATATTTGCAGCCCTGCTGGTAAATCCAGAGCAGCCGGGCAATTCTTTCTGGTGGGGAAATCTGCAGATAAGCAAAGTTATTAATCGCTAAAAGTCTTAGGCTGGCAGCCAGTTTCGCAAAGTCAAACTCAGGGTAAAGCTGTTGCAACGCCTGCTCGACAGCGGCTTTAAGACCACGCGGCAGCCGCACATTTTCGGCATTTCGCACTTGATGACTGGACACCGGTTTGAATTCGTAGCGCTGAATCTCCAAAGCTGAATCACTCCCGGGCAGGTTGTTGTAGGAGTGCGTAATTTCAGCATACGTCGGTTTTTCCCGCAGATTGGTAAGCGTTTTATAGATTGTACCCGCCCGATTTAAACCGGCAGTCACCAGCACCTGTTCGCGATCAGCCAAAAGCAAATGCCGATTCAATCCCAGTGTATCCAGACCTGAAACCAGGAGATCAACCGCATCCTCCTGCTCCACCATCGTCAGGAAAAAATAGGGGTTCATATTTGCTTGCAGCCAGTCAAGATTATCATCTTCCTGCCGCCGCCGCAATTCAAGATTATCATGCAAACGCTGATTTATGCGTTGTTTCAAACCAGTGATCTCAGACATGGATTACTCCTTCTTTTTA
>JAOZKP010000292.1 GCA_029935295.1 bacterium
GAGGGCGAAGCGATGTTCGACACCATTTTTTATTACTTTATGATGACATGTAATTCTTGTTTCGTTTAAGAAAAACAGTAAACCTTTTCAGTTTTGGGCAGGTAAGGTGGAGTATGAAAATATATAATAACAGTTGTATCATTGTCGGGATACTATTGCTGTTGGGCGTGCTTGTTTTGGGCGGCTGCGGACATGATACACCCGGATCCCAGGCGGGAGTGCCGGTGTTAAAGCCCACAGCCCCAGTTCTCGAACAGAACGTGCCGCGTCGGGTGCCGCGCTACCATAATGGCTCTCTGATTAACCTGGAAGATGGTGAACATGGCGACTTTGTCCAGATTTTTAACTCCCGCAGAGCCCGTTATGTTGATGATATTGTTTATGTTCTGGTCGCAGAACAGTTCAAGGGGACGGGAGCGGCATCGACTTCAAGTGATGGTAAAAACAGCACAAAATATTCAGTTCCGGCGCTGTTTGCCTTGAAACAGTATTTGGGTGATTTAGGGGATATGGATAACTGGCTCGAAACTGAGAGGAGTAATAAAACGGCCGGCAGCGGCGCAACAACGCGCAGCAATACTTTGACGGCTAAAATTGCGGCCCGGGTAACTGAGATTCTACCGAATGGTGATTTCCGTATTATTGGAACTCACTTCACCAAAGTTAATAATGAAGATCATTATGTGACGGTTTCAGGTATTATCCGGCCGACTGATATCTCTGCCAACAACTATATTCTCTCTTCGGCGATTGCCGATGCCCGGATTGAATATAGTGGTGACGGTACAATCGGTACTAAGCAGGGAGTTGGCTGGGGGACGAAGGTTCTGGATTTAGTCTGGCCGTTTTAAAAGTGTGAAATGTGAAGGGTGAAGGGTGAAAAAATGTATGGGCGGAATCCATTTCTGCCCATCGCCCATAATTAAAATAAAGAAGGCTCAGTTATTATGAGAAAATCAGGTTGGCGACTATTTTGTTTGTTCCTGGTTGTTATGTTGCTGGCAGATTCGGCATCAGCGGCAAGAGTGAAAGATATTGCCCATATTAAAGGGGTGCGGAGTAATCAGCTGGTCGGCTATGGGCTGGTGGTTGGTCTTGACGGCACCGGTGATGATACCAAAAAAGGTAAGTTTGCCAGTGAAGCTATGGCTAACATGCTTGATAAATTCGGTATCTCGGTAGATGCTGACAGTATCGATCTTGATAATGCCGCCGCGGTCTTGCTGACTGCGGAATTGCCGGCTTTTTCGAGTAATGGCTCACGGATTGATGTTTTGGTTTCATCGATTGGTGATGCTGAAAGTTTGCGAGGTGGAACCTTGATGTTAACTCCGCTCAGGGGCCCGGATGGTCGGGTTTATGCAATGGCTCAGGGGCCGGTGTCAGTGGGCGGTTTTAGTCTCGGCGGCGGTGGCGGGAAAGCGGCTAAAAACCACCCTACGGTTGGCCGGATTGCCAATGGCGCAATGATTGAGCGGGAACCGCCGTCGACTATGTTTACTGACGGTAAAATCATATTAACCTTGAATCAGCCGGATTTTATGACGGTTTCGCGCATGGCAAAAATTGTTAATGAAACCTTTCAGCAGAACATTGCGACGCCGCTTGATGCCGGTACGGTTGAGGTTACACCGCCGGGTAGTGAGCGCGGGGTTTTAATTCCATTTCTGGCAGTAGTTGAGAACCTGCAAGTTACTCCGGATGTTCGGGCCCGGGTGGTGATTGATGAGCGTACCGGGACCGTGGTTGTCGGTCGGAATGTTATGCTTGATGCTGTGGCTGTGGCCCACGGTAATCTCAGTATTCAGATCTCGGCGATGCCGATGGTCTCCCAGCCGCCAGCTTTTTCGGAAGGTGAAACCGTGGCTATGGTTGATAAGCAGATTGCGGTTAATGAAGAGCCGGGAAAACTTATTGTGGTGCCGCGCGGAGTTAATATTGATGATCTGGTAAAGGCCCTGAATGCAATCGGGGTTTCGCCGCGTGATCTGATTGCGATTTTTCAGGCGATCAAAGCTTCAGGAGCTCTGCATGCAGAGCTGGAAGTAATTTAATTTAGTTTCTTAAAATCCGGGGGCACAGCCTGATTTCTCTTAGGAGGTTGGGGTTGAGTTTCCGGATTTTGTTATTTTTTATCTTCTGGTATGAGCATTGCAAAATATCTCTCAGGAGAGTTTTCAGGAGGAAGAAAATGCCTAGCGGGATTCTCCCTAGCGTTGGTCTGGCGGCCATTCAAGATGCGGCGACTGATATTCAGCGGCAGAAACTGCAGTCTGAAATTGAGGTTGCCAAAATTGATAAGAATCAGACTGAGCGGGCGGCAAAATTACAAAGTGCCTGTGAAGGGTTTGAAGCAATTTTTATCAATACGCTTTTGCAAGAGATGCGCAAGACCGTGCCGGATGACGGGCTTCTGCCCACCAGCAGTGCCACCCGCACCTGGCAACAGCTCTTTGACAACCAGTTAGCCGAAACCCTGGCCTCGCGACAGGAGATGGGGGTGGCAAAAATGCTTTATCAGCAACTGCAGGGAGGATTGAGCGAAAAAAAATAAAAAAATTACTAAAGTTCTATCTCATCTGGTCGATATAAACCAACGAATGAGTTTTCGACCTGAATTGAGGTGTAGATATGAGTATTAGTAATGTTGGCTCCGCTCTCTATAGTGATGCGCTGAAAGCGCTCGACGGAGCTCGTAAATCCAGTGAAACGAAAAAAGGAGAGGTTGCGGACGCCGCTGGTAGCGGTGCAGCCGCAGGTGATAAAGTTACCATCTCTTCTCAGGGAAATAATCTTGGTCGTCTGGCGGAATTAGCCAAAGGCGCCCCTGAAATTCGAAGTGAGAGAGTCGCAGAGCTCAAAAGCGCTTTGGAGGATGGTTCGCTGAAAGTTGACAGTCGTGAACTTGCCGCCAAAATGTTTAAGGAGATGAGTCTCGAATCCTGGTTCTAGGGTCTTCCGGTGTTGCACCGGCTCCTGAGAACAAAAATTACAGATTAAATTTCACAAGGCTCGGGATTGTCAAATAGTTCCGGGCCTTTTTGCGTGGTGCGGCGGACTGGTTAGAAAATAAATTGGTAAACCACAGGTTTTTTTAGTGCCTTACAGGTCATTTTCTGCACAAAAAAACAAGAAAAATCATCAGCAGAAAATGTTCTGATAAGAGCACTTATTTGCGGGCCGATAAAGGCCGTTTGGGTTGCGGGACAAGTTCCCGCATTAGGATAATTATTATGTTGCAACACTATAATGAATTAGCACGATTACTGGAAAAAGAAGAGCAGGTATTAGAACAGGTGGCGGGTTTTTATCAAGGCCTGGCTGACAGTTTGCAGGCCGGTCAATTGCCGGCCCTGACGGAACTTTTTGCCGGTGGCGCCCGAGCCCGGGATGATTTACAAAAGATTACCAGCGCAAAAAAAGCTCTTCTTGTGGAAATAAAAGTAGATGCTCTACATCAGCTATTGGCTTCTGAATATCCGTCGAAAATTCGGCGACTGGTGGGGTTGAAAGGGTCAGCGATTACGGCTCTGCGTCGCAAAATTGCTGCGAGTGGTATTGCCATAACTCAATCATTAGAGGTTCTGCAGGTGGTTAACCAGAGGTTTTGTGACTTCTTTCAACAGCTACTGCCGGCAACAATTTCTTATCACGGTCAAGGTTCAATGGTTGATCACGGCAATCTCTACAGCGGCGTAACTTTGAACAGTATGGTTTGATGGATATCTGTG
>JAOZKP010000293.1:0-2159 GCA_029935295.1 bacterium
GAATTTAAAAAGACCTCGAGAACGCCACGGCCATTGCTTCGCCCGCTTTAACGGGGTCGCAGCTTGATAAATGACGTAAGAAGGTTTAGGGTTGCACGTGGGTGAAGGTATGAATGAGGTTTGGGAAGTATTTCATGCAAATCGTGAAATACTTTGACATATTGCATAAACTGTAGTAGGCCCGAAATATGATTTTACGAAATGCGGAAAAAAATATTCAGGGTCTGCTCCGTGGGTTTCCGATTGTAACCATCACCGGCCCCCGACAATCCGGTAAAACTACGCTTGCCAAATCCGTGTTTTCAGACAAACCTTACGTTTCTTTGGAAGATCCGGATACCCGTCTTTTTGCCCGTGAAGATCCCCGATCATTTCTTGAACGTTTTCCTGATGGCGCAATTATTGATGAAGTTCAGCGTTGTCCAGAAATCCTTTCATATCTCCAAACATTAGTCGATGCTGATCAGCGTATGGGGCTTTATCTTCTTACGGGATCACAACAGTTTGGATTGCTGTCAGGAGTTAGTCAGTCGCTGGCCGGAAGAACAGCTTTTATTGAGCTTTTGCCCTTTTCCCTGCCCGAGCTCAAGAGTGCGGAACTTTTGCCTGATTCTGTGGATGATATCCTTTTTAAGGGTTGCTATCCGCCGCTTTATGACCGGGATATATCACCTCAATCCTGGTTCAGTGCCTATACAACAGCCTACGTTGAACGGGATGTCAGGCAGTTTCTGAAAATTCAGGACCTTGAAACTTTTCAACGTTTTATTCGCCTCTGTGCCGGCAGAACTGGACAATTATTTAATCACTCTTCACTGGCAACTGAATGCGGTATTACCCACAACACTGTTAAAGCCTGGCTGTCCGTGCTGGAGGCAAGTTACATTGTCTTTCTTCTACGTCCGCATCACACAAACTTTAAAAAGAGATTGGTCAAAATGCCCAAACTCTATTTTTACGATGTTGGGCTGGTTTCGTGGTTGCTCGGAATCAGAACTCCGGAGCAGATAATAACGCATCCTCTGCGTGGGGCAATTTTTGAAACTTTTATAATCTCAGAATTCATGAAGTCTCGTTTTAATCAGGGAGAACGACCCGACCTGTTTTTCTGGCGGGACAGCAATGGCAATGAAGTAGATGTGATTTCTGACCAGGGTGGCAAGTTGATGCCGTTGGAAATAAAATCCGGTAAAACTCTAACTAAAGAGTCTACTGCCGGCCTGAAGAAATGGGTTGCGCTCGCAAAAGATGATAGCTTCGCTCCAACATTGATCTATGGCGGAGATGAAAGCTACAAATATTGTGATATTCAAATTACCAGTTGGCAGGAGAGCGGAGATATCTTTCAAATATGATGAAAGTAACATTTTTTTCCTGTGCCGTACTTTCTGATTTTATCCGCATCGAGACTGTTTCGGGTTGATGGGAGCGGTGGAACGGTGTCAGGTCTGACTTATGGGTGTTTTGCCATTGGGTGGATATTGTCAACAGGTAGTTCAAATGGGTTGAAATCGTATCAGAATTTTGCGGCAACCAGGTTGCCGATGGCCCAGATAATGTCGAGTTGAAATATTCGGTCAAGTTTGCGGTCGAAGAGGTATTGCGCCCGGGCCGGGAATTCGTTGTCACTTTCCCAGAGAGCGACTGTCCAGTTCAAGCCGGGGAAGATCTCAAAATTGATGCCGAATTCGCCGTATGGTGCCGGCACTCCGCCCCAGAGTTGGGCTCTTTTTATGAATTCCCTTCCGTTATCTTCAAAGCGTTGTGCCAGAATTTTAGATGCCATCAGGTGAGGGCCGCGAAAAAAGGTGGTGCCGCCGGTTAGATGGTTTTCGTTAATCAGCTCAGTATCGGGTGGAAGTTGGCTGTGAGTCGTAAAATAGTTGAGCAGGGCCAGTATGACCAGGCCTTCTTGGTAGCGTAGTTGGGGTTGGGTTTCATTAGGATAGGTCATTGTTTTGGTTGTGGGATGGATGCTGACAATTCGATTAAACCAGGGTATTTCGAGGGTGTTTTCAGTAATTTTTAATATTTCGGCAATTTGATTTGTCCGGGTATCGTCTATTAAGGTGGCAGCCTGATGCCACCATTCAGGATTAAGCTGGTTGAGGTGGCGATATCTGGCGTTGGTTTCCGGGTCAGTTGGTAATTCTTCGGTT
>JAOZKP010000293.1:2259-3731 GCA_029935295.1 bacterium
TCTTGATGGGCAGATTATGAAAAAAGTACATTTAATCGGGATCTGTGGGACGGCAATGGCGGCTTTAGCGAGTATGCTCAAAGATCAGGGTTGGGTGGTTTCCGGTTCCGATGCGGCGGCTTACCCGCCGATGAGCGATCTTTTGCAGGAGCGCGGTATTAAAGTGCAGAGTGGTTATGTGGCGGAGCGTATAGGGTCAGGTTTAGACCTGGTGGTGGTCGGTAATGTCGCCGCCCGGAGTAATGTTGAGGCGGTTAGGGGTCAGGAACTTGGTCTCTGTTGCCGGTCGCTGCCGGAAACTTTGTGGCAGGAATTTTTGGCATCTAAGGAGTTGCGTTTGGTGGTTGCCGGTACCCACGGCAAGACAACGACAGCCTCTATGTTGGCCTGGGGTCTGCAGAGTTGCGGGGCGCAGCCATCTTTTATGATCGGGGGCGAGCTTTTAAACTTCTCTGCTAATTACCATTTGGATTCGGGGTCAGGGTTTGTGTTGGAGGGTGACGAGTACAACAGTGCCTATTTCGATCGCCACGCCAAGTTTCATCACTATCGTCCGACTCAGCTTATTATTACTGGGATTGAGATGGATCATATTGACCTTTTTTCCGGGATTGACGAAATTATTGCAGAATTTCGTCAGCTGATAAAGGCTTTGCCGGAAAATGGTCTGCTTGTGGCATCGGCAGATTGTCAGATTCTGCGAAAATTACTGCCGGAGGCCCCCTGTCGAGTTTTGACTTATGGTCAGGCCGATGATGCTGATTATCGTTTAACTGATTACGCTCCTTTAGATGTAGGTGGTAAATTCGAAGTATTGACATCCGGAAAAGTAAGCCTGCAATTAATGGTAAGTGCCATTGGTCGGCATAATGCGGAGAATGCCTTGGCAACCGCGGTCTTGCTGCGGGAGCTGGGTTTTTCGCAAACTGCTATAAATGCAGGGCTGGCAACGTTTGAAGGAGTAAAAAGGCGGCAGGAGATCATCGGCCGTAAAGGTGAGACGCTATATGTTAGTGATTTCGCCCATCATCCGACGGCTATTAAACGTACTCTGGAGGGTTTGCAGGAGCATTTTGCCGGGTATCGCCTGGTTGCGGTTTTTGAACCGCGGACAGCTACCAGCCGTCGCAATCTTTTTCAGGAAGAGCTGGCTTCTGCCTTTGCCGCTGCCGATGAAGTGCTTTTGGCCCCGGTTTACGGTGCCGGTAAGCTTGCCGTGGCGGAGCGGCTTGATACCGAATCTCTGGCCCGGGCGATCAGTAGGTACAATCAACGGCCGGCCCAGGCTTTTCTTGAAATAGATGATGTTTACAGTGATCTGAAAAAAAGAGCTGGCCGTAAGGAGTTAGTGGTGTTGATGAGTACCGGTGATTTCGGTGGACTTTACGCCCGTTTGTCGCGTCAAAGCAAGGTCGCCAACACGTAAAGATATATAATTAAGTTGACAAGTTTGGGGGCAGCGGGTATAGAGG
>JAOZKP010000067.1:0-1479 GCA_029935295.1 bacterium
TAGATATTTAAGAGTATAGCTTTTTTGCACCCAGATAGCGTTCACCCTCACTGTAGATACATCCGCAATACTGCTGTCGGTACATCTTTTCCTTCTTCGAGAGTTCAATTCCCTCTTTCCAGCCTGCGCGAAAATCTTCATAGTAAAATTTGACACCGTAGCGCCGGCCTAAACTTTCACCAATCTCACGGATCATATCATGGCGTTGAAATTTGCTGTAGAGGAGAGTTGTGGTAAATGCCTCGAATTTTCCTTTATGGGCAATCCGGGCGGTTTTTTCGAGACGGTCCTGATAGCAGAAGCGACAGCGATCTTCTTCCCGGAAGAGTGAATTTCTGAGGAAATTTACTAACTCATAACGCTCATCGATAATCAGCGGCATCTGCACAGCATCTGCCCATTCAGCCAGGGTTGCACAGCGTTTTTGCCATTCGGTATAGGGATGGATATGGTTGTAGTAAAAAGCCCGAAGCTCATGGCCCTGATTGCGGAGTTGGGTGACCGGATAGATGGCACATGGGCCGCAGCAGCAGTGAAGTAAAATTTTCATAACTTATTTGGTATCATATTGGTCGCGATGTTTATAAAAATCAGGTTGACAGAATGGCTCTTTTCCATTAATTAGACACGCCTCTGGAAAATGAGGGTGCAAATCTTGATTTTCCAGCTTGAACCAGCCCGTTTCCCGGGCTTTGCAGCAGTTTTTATGGTGGGTATAGCTCAGTTGGTTAGAGCGCAGGATTGTGGCTCCTGAGGCCGAGGGTTCAAATCCCTTTACCCACCCCAAAAAATAATAAAACCCGAAGTCGAACCTCTTGAAAAATAGTTGGTTTAACTTCGGGTTTTTGTCTTTCCATGGGAAACGCTCCGGTTAAACCTGATTCGCCTTTTATTTCGATTTATGTTCGTTGTCAACTAAAAATGTCTGAATTTGACTTTAATTAAGCAGTCTGTTAGAGATCATCACTGGTTAATATGAAAAAAATTGTCACTTTACGTTCTAAACTCTGAATCTAATAAACTGTTAGAAAATGGTGGATTGATGCGAATAGTTATTTCCGGTTCCGGTGAGGTTGGATTTCATCTGGCGGAACAGTTGGTGACCAGCCATCAGGATGTGGTTCTGATTGAAAAGGATCCGAAACGGGCTAAGTTTGTCGCCGACCACCTCGACTGTATGGTCGTTCAAGGTGAGGGTAGTGACCCGGCGACTCTGGCTGAAGCCGGCATTGACGGTGCTGATACATTTATTGCGGTTTCCAATCTCGATGAAATTAATATCGTCTCCTGTCTTGTAGTTGCCAATGAGTTTAAGGTTAAAACCAAGATTGCCCGGGTCCGGAGTCTGCAGTATCGCCGCAGCGGTATTTTGAATAATGCCCTGCTTGGGATCGATTATGTTGTTAATCCTGAAATCGAGGCGGCCCGGGCGATAATGAATGTCGTTGCGCACGGGGCCACCGGCGAAGTTCTGGTTTT
>JAOZKP010000067.1:1579-3075 GCA_029935295.1 bacterium
GTTGTCGTCGGCGGCGGAAAAATCGGCTGTTATGTTACTGAATTTCTCTTAGGCAGCGGCCGTAGTGTCAAAATTGTCGAGAAAGATTATGACCACTGTAAATATCTTGCCGAACGTTTTCCTGACGCTTTAGTGATTAACGAGGATATTTCAGATGACAAGCTCTTTGAGGATGAGCAACTCCACACTTCTGATCTCCTGGTAACCACCACGCAGGATGAAGCTTTGAACATGCTGACCGCACTTTATGCCAAAAGTATGGGCATAAAAAGGGTCGTCCCGGTTGTTAATAAATCCAGTTACATCAATATTGCCGACAAACTGAAAATCGATGCGATTGTCAGTCCCAAAGCCAGCTCGGTCAGCGCGATCCTGAAATATGTGCGGCGCGGTAACATTAAATGTGTTTATTCAATCTTCGACGGTAAGGCCGAAGCGATTGAGTTTACTGTCAACTCCTCCAGCCGGATTGCCGGGAAGATGGTGAAAGAGATGCAGCTGCCGAATGGTACTTTGGTGGTTGCCGTCAACCGGCCGCAGGGTTCAGTGAGTAAAAATTATGTTCCTAACGGTGAGTTTGTGGTTGAGGCCGGTGACAATGTGGTTACTTTTGCCAAGGCCGAGCAGGTTGATGCTCTCGAAGAACTTTTCCTGAACTGAGCCAATATGAACCCTAAAATAGTCTTACGGATAATATCATATCTGCTCCTGATCGTGTGTGCCTTTATGTTGACAGCGGTGGCGGTGGCGGTCTATTTTAATGAATACGCTATTGCCAAAACTTTTTTTGTGGTTATCGCGGCGACTGTATTTGTGATTGGCAGTTTTCTTTTCTGGATTCGATCTGAACATCATGCTCAACCCTCTTTTAAAGATGGGTTTCTTTTTGTCACCGGGAGCTGGGTGATAGTTGCCGCTCTTGGGGCTCTGCCGTTCTATCTTTCCGGGGCGATTCCCTCATTTTGTGATGCCTATTTCGAAACGATTTCTGGTTTTACAACTACTGGAGCCTCAATTCTGACGGAAATTCAGAGTCTGCCACACTCAATACTTTATTGGCGCTCATTGACGCACTGGCTTGGCGGTATGGGGATTGTGGTTTTGACGGTTGCGATCTTGCCGCTCCTTGGAGTCGGGGGGCTGCAGTTGGTAAAAGCTGAGGCTCCGGGGCCGACGGTTGATAAAATTACCCCGAGAATTGCCGAGACGGCCAAGTATTTATGGTATATTTATCTCGGAATGACGGTTGTTGAAACCCTGCTGCTGATGGGCGGCGGGATGAATTTTCTCGACTCTTTGATTCATACCTTCGGGACCCTGGCAACCGGTGGTTTTTCAACTAAAAATGGCAGTGTCGAGCACTTTAATTCGGCCTATATTGACTGGGTGATTACCTTTTTTATGGTGGCGGCGGGGATGAATTTTGTTCTCCATTTCCGGCTGCTGACCGGACAGGCTCGTTCTTTGTTGAAAAATTCCGAGCTTAAAGCCTATCT
>JAOZKP010000067.1:3175-5131 GCA_029935295.1 bacterium
TTTTTCCTCTATATTGCCATTCTCCTGATAGTAACTTTTATTGTCTGTCTCTCCGGGGTTGATCTCTTAAGTGCGCTGGCTGCCGCCCTGGCAACCGTCGGCAATATCGGTCCCGGATTTGGGATTGTCGGACCGACCGATAACTATGCCCATTTTTCCGACCCCATCAAATGGGTTTTAAGCTTTGCCATGCTTGCCGGTCGTCTCGAACTCTATACAGTTCTCGTCCTGTTTACGCCGATATTCTGGAAACGTTAGGTGTTAAGCAGCGGATATTTTTTAAGTTTTTCACGCAAAAAAAGAGCCATCAATTTATGATTGATGGCTCTTTTTTTAGATTGTTAAATACTGAAATTTAAGTTGGCATTTCAGCTTACTTTTTACTCTTTTCTCGTTTGGCGGAGATAATCTTAACCGGTTCCGCTGGGACATCCTGGTAGTGACCTTTAGTTGTGGTCTTGACGCCGGCAATTTTGTCGATTGTACCGATGCCTTTAACCACTTTGGCAAATACGGCATAGCCGAAATTGTGATCACTGTGATCTAAGTTGCTGTTGTTTTTCAGGTTGATAAAAAACTGGCTGGTGGCGCTGTTGATCTGTTGCGTCCGGGCCATTGACAGGGTCGCTCTTAAGTTACGCAGGCCGTTGTCGGCTTCATTTTTAATCGGCGCCCGGTTCTCTTTTTTCTCCATTTTGTCATCAAAGCCGCCGCCCTGAATAACAAAGCCGGGGATTACCCGGTGAAAAATAGTGTCGTCATAAAAGCCTGAATCGACGTAGTCGAGAAAGTTTTGCACAGTGATCGGTGCCTTTTCCGGATAAAGTTCAAGTACCATAGTGCCCATGCTGGTTTCTATGATAACTCTCGGGTTGTCAGCTGCGTTGGAATCGATTGCCGCAACCATAGTTAAAGCCATAAAAAGACCTCCCAGTAATAAAATTTTTGTCAACTTCATGATGTTCTCCTTAAGAATTAAAGCCATTTCTGCAGGGCGGCGATAATTTTGCCGGCCTGATCCTTGTTTGAAATATTGAATTTAGATTGCGGCATATATTTGCCATTCACTTTGCGGTAGCGGCGGATGGTGAAAAGATCTTTACCGAATTCCTCATTCTTTTTATCCCACTGCTGATAGTGAAAGACAATTGTGGTCCAAGCGCCCCGGGTCAGAACCTCTTTGTCGAGTTCTTTGACCAGAAGCTGCCCGTCTTCTTCGTAGTTTATAGTTATTTCATCAATTGTTTCTGCCATTATCTTCTTCTCCTGTAGTGTCGGGTTTATGGTTTATGGTTTATGTTGCAAGGTTGCAAATTTTAATTTGTACTTTTTCTGCCGCCGCCTCTGAGCAGGCCGTATAAAGCACCTACGACACCACCGGTCAAGTGAGCAAATTGCGAGATGTTATCACTTCCTAGGGAGCTGTAGATCTCATTACCAAGATAGAGGAATGCAACCAGGATGAGGGTTAACGGGATTTCGCCAGAGCGGATATTGGAACATGAACTTAAAAGGATTAGCATGAAAACAATACCGCTGGCGCCGATCAGCCCGGTGTTAAAAAAGAGGGCATTGAGAATTGCGGTTAGTATAGCCGTAACCAGTATCATTTCAAAGATGCGGCCGGAGCCGAATTTTTCTTCATTTATCGGGCCGATCAGTAGAAGGAGCGAGAGGTTGCCGCTTAAATGAGCAATACTGCCATGGCCGAAGATGTAGGTGAAAAATTGAATATAGTGGAGAGGGGATGCACTTTTAATTCCCGGGTAAGCGGTGAAAAAAGTCTGGGTTGTAGCCCCGTTAGTGAGTTTGTCTGTCACCATAACCGCACAACAGAGCAGAGCGAAAGTCAGGGTGACCGGAGCGTTATAACGAATTTTCATGAAAATTCCAGAGGTGTTTTGAATTGGTCAATATTGTAACTCATTTAGTCGACGCCCTAAATAGGGCTTGTAA